>CAJPSM010000048.1 GCA_905373305.1 uncultured Streptococcus sp.
CTGCATTTTCTAGGAATTCATCATAGGTTTCATCGATACGATCAATGACGCCATTTTTAGATAAGACAATGATATGGTTAGCTAGAGTTTGAATAAACTCGTGGTCATGACTGGCAAAGATGATGGATTCTTTAAAGTTTTTCAATCCATCGTTTAAGCTTGAGATAGATTCCAAGTCCAAATGATTTGTTGGGTCATCAAGTACAAGGACATTTGATTTCAAGAGCATGAGTTTTGAGAGCATGACACGCACTTTTTCTCCCCCTGACAAGACGTTTACAGGTTTGTTAACCTCATCACCAGAGAAGAGCATACGACCTAGAAAACCACGTAAGAAGGTATTGTCATCTTCTTCTTTACTTGCAAATTGACGTAACCAGTCAAGAATTGACTCTCCCCCTGCAAAATCAGCAGAGTTATCTTTTGGCAAGTAAGAACGGCTAGTAGTAACTCCCCACTTGACAGTTCCTTCATAGTCGATGTCACCCATGATTGCACGAATTAATGCAGTCGTTTGGATGTCATTTTGTCCAATAAGAGCTGTCTTATCACCTGGACGCAAGATGAAACTAATATTATCCAAGATAGTTTCACCATCAATCTTTACAGTTAGATTTTCTACTGTCAAGAGATCATTACCAATCTCACGTTCTGCTTTAAAGTTGATAAATGGATATTTACGGCTAGATGGCACAATTTCTTCTAGTTCAATCTTGTCAAGCATTTTTTTACGAGACGTTGCCTGTCTTGACTTAGAAGCGTTGGCAGAGAATCGAGCAACGAATTCTTGCAATTGCTTAATTTTTTCTTCCGCTTTGGCATTACGGTCTGCTAACAATTTAGCAGCAAGCTCAGAAGATTCCTTCCAGAAGTCATAGTTTCCGACATAGAGTTTGATTTTTCCAAAGTCAAGGTCGGCCATGTGAGTACATACTTTGTTTAAGAAGTGGCGGTCATGGGATACAACAATGACAGTGTTATCAAAGTCAATCAAGAAGTCTTCTAGCCATGTAATTGATTGGATATCCAAACCGTTGGTTGGCTCGTCCAAAAGAAGAACATCTGGTTTGCCAAAAAGTGCTTTGGCAAGGAGAACTTTTACTTTTTCACCATTGGCCAATTCGCTCATGTTTTGGTAGTGCAATTCTTCTGGAATATTTAGGTTTTGAAGTAGTTGAGATGCTTCACTCTCTGCTTCCCAACCTCCAAGTTCAGCAAACTCACCTTCGAGTTCAGCTGCACGAACACCATCTTCATCGGAAAAATCTTCCTTCATGTAAATAGCATCTTTCTCTTTCATAATGCTATAAAGTTTTTCATTTCCCATGATAACGACATCAATGACGCGCTCATCTTCATAGTCAAAGTGATTTTGACGAAGAACAGAGAGACGTTCATCCGGACCAAGAGAGATGTGACCAGTTGTAGGTTCGATATCACCAGCTAAAATTTTTAAGAATGTAGACTTCCCAGCACCATTAGCACCAATTAATCCGTATGTATTTCCTTCTGTAAATTTGATATTGACATCATCAAAAAGTTTGCGATCACTAAAACGTAGTGAAACATCAGATACTGTAAGCAATGTTTTTCTCCTATAATATGTAATATATTTATTCTACTAGAAAAGAGAGAAATATTCAAATTTTTCTTTGTCAATTTTATGTAAACTAAGTTTACAATTTTATTTACAGTGAATAAGCTCTTTGATTTAAATAATTTTCTGTTATTTTAACAAAAAAATGCTATAATTGAAGAGACCATTTCGAAGGAGAAAAAAATGACGAAACCCATTATTTTAACAGGAGACCGTCCAACAGGTAAACTGCATATTGGACATTATGTTGGTAGTCTAAAAAATAGAGTATTACTACAGGAAGAAGATAAGTATGAGATGTTTGTTTTTTTGGCGGACCAACAAGCACTGACAGATCACGCTAAGGATCCTCAAACGATTGTAGAATCTATTGGGAATGTTGCCTTGGATTATCTAGCAGTTGGATTGGATCCAAGTAAGTCAACTATATTTATTCAAAGTCAGATTCCAGAGTTGGCTGAGCTGTCTATGTACTATATGAATTTGGTGTCACTAGCTCGTTTGGAGCGTAATCCGACGGTAAAAACAGAGATTGCTCAAAAAGGATTTGGGGAAAGTATTCCGACAGGTTTTTTGGTTTATCCAATCGCTCAGACAGCTGACATCACAGCCTTTAAGGCTAATTATGTTCCTGTAGGAACAGACCAAAAACCAATGATTGAGCAGACTCGTGAAATTGTTCGTTCCTTCAATAATGCTTATAATTGTGATGTATTGGTTGAGCCAGAAGGTATTTATCCAGAAAATGAGAGAGCAGGTCGACTACCTGGATTAGATGGAAATGCTAAAATGTCTAAATCTCTTAATAATGGTATTTATCTAGCTGATGATGCCGATACTTTGCGTAAAAAAGTCATGAGTATGTATACAGACCCGGATCATATTCGGGTTGAGGATCCAGGTAAGATTGAAGGGAATATGGTTTTCCATTATCTAGATGTTTTTGGTCGTCCTGAAGATGCTCAAGAAATTGCAGAGATGAAAGAACACTATCAACGTGGTGGTCTTGGTGATGTGAAGACGAAACGTTATCTACTTGAAATACTTGAACGCGAACTTGGTCCTATTCGTGAGCGCCGTATCGAATTTGCTAAGGATATGGGAGAAGTGTACAATATGCTTCAAAAAGGGAGTGAAAAAGCTCGCGAAGTTGCAGATCAAACTCTGTCTGAGGTTAAGGGAGCAATGGGGCTAAATTATTTTAAATAATAGATAAAATATGAATCGTAAAACTATCTCTTCCATAGAATCATAGAGATAGTTTTTTTATGTTTTCTGCCATAAATATAATTGACAAATTTTCATAGAATGGTATGATAGATACAATACAAAAAGAGTCAAGCTCAAAAGAAAGAAAAGAGGAAACTTCAATGTCTAATTGGGATACTAAATTTTTGAAAAAAGGTTTTACCTTTGATGATGTATTGCTCATTCCAGCAGAAAGTCATGTGTTGCCTAATGATGCAGATTTAACAACAAAATTGGCAGATAATCTGACTTTAAATATCCCAATTATTACAGCCGCCATGGATACAGTCACAGAAAGTCAAATGGCTATTGCTATTGCTCGTGCGGGTGGTCTTGGAGTAATCCATAAAAACATGTCAATTGCGCAACAAGCAGATGAAGTTCGCAAGGTAAAACGTTCTGAAAATGGTGTTATTATTGATCCATTCTTCTTGACTCCAGAACATACCATTGCTGAAGCGGACGAACTGATGGGACGTTACCGTATCAGTGGTGTTCCAGTTGTGGAGACACTTGAAAATCGTAAATTGGTAGGTATTCTGACAAACCGAGATCTTCGCTTTATTTCAGATTACAATCAACCAATTTCAAATCACATGACTAGTGAAAATCTTGTCACTGCTCCTGTTGGCACAGATCTTGCAACAGCTGAAAATATTCTTCAAGAACACCGTATTGAAAAACTTCCTTTGGTTGACGAAGAAGGCCGTCTTTCTGGCTTGATTACTATTAAGGATATTGAAAAAGTTATTGAGTTTCCAAATGCTGCCAAAGATGAATTTGGTCGTCTTCTAGTTGCTGGTGCGGTGGGTGTCACTTCAGATACATTTGAACGTACAGAGGCTCTCTTTGAAGCAGGAGCCGACGCAATTGTTATTGATACTGCACATGGTCACTCTGCTGGTGTTCTACGTAAAATTGCTGAAATTCGTGCTCACTTCCCAGACCGTACTTTGATTGCTGGTAATATTGCTACTGCTGAAGGTGCGCGTGCCCTTTATGAAGCAGGTGTAGACGTTGTCAAGGTTGGTATTGGCCCAGGTTCTATCTGTACTACTCGTGTGATTGCAGGTGTGGGTGTTCCACAAGTGACAGCAATTTATGATGCGGCAGCAGTTGCGCGCGAATATGGAAAAACGATTATTGCTGATGGTGGAATCAAATATTCTGGAGATATTGTAAAAGCCCTTGCTGCAGGTGGAAATGCAGTTATGCTTGGATCAATGTTTGCTGGAACAGATGAAGCACCAGGTGAAACGGAAATTTTCCAAGGACGTAAGTTCAAGACTTACCGTGGTATGGGATCAATCGCTGCAATGAAGAAAGGTTCAAGTGACCGTTACTTCCAAGGTTCTGTCAATGAAGCAAACAAACTTGTTCCAGAAGGAATTGAAGGTCGTGTTGCCTATAAAGGCGCAGCAGCTGATATTGTCTTCCAAATGATTGGAGGTATTCGCTCTGGTATGGGTTACTGTGGGGCAGCTAACCTTAAAGAATTGCACGACAACGCTCAATTTATTGAAATGTCTGGGGCTGGTCTAAAAGAAAGCCATCCTCATGATGTACAAATCACTAATGAGGCGCCAAACTACTCGATGTAAGAAGTAAAAAAGAACTCCTGAATTTCAGGAGTTCTTTTTGTTTACAGATATGTCAATTTTAATTTACAGATATTTTACCGTTTTGGATATTGAAAATACTAAGATTTTTTGGCAAGTTTTGCAAATGGTCTAAACTTGTTGTTGTGATGAAAGTTTGGATAGATTGTGAAATAGTTTCTAATAATTTTAGTTGTCGTGTGTTGTCAAGTTCGCTCATGACATCGTCAAGCAAGAGTACTGGAGACTCGTTAGTAATGCTTTCCATTAGTTCAATCTCTGCTAGTTTGATAGAAAGTACAAGACTACGATGTTGCCCTTGACTTCCAAAACTAGCATCCATACCATTGATATAGAAAACAATGTCATCTCGATGAGGGCCAACACCAGTATTCTTTTTAAATAAATCTCTTGATCTACTTTTCTCTAAAGACATTTTATAAGAATCCATTAAGACTTCTTCATTAGTGAAGTTGACAGTTGATTGATAAGATATTGACAACTTTTCTGATTGGTTTGAAATTTCTAAGTGTTTTTTTTGACCAAATTTCTCTAAGTCTTTAATGAATTTTATCCGATGCTTTATGATGCGACAACCATACTCTACTAACTGATCATCTAAGACCGACAGAAATGTTTCGTCAATCTTTTGGCTGGATTTTAGGTAGGTATTTCTTTGTTTGAGTATGTGGTTATAGTTTGACAAGTCTGACAAGTAGATTGGTTTAATTTGTCCCAGTTCTATATCTATAAACTTTCGACGAACGGAGGGTGCTCCTTTAATTAACTGGAGATCTTCAGGTGCAAAGAGAACCACATTCATATGTCCAATATAGTCTGAGAGGCGAGCTTGTTTTAAATGATTGACTTTAGTCACACGCCCTTTCGGTGTTAGATCAATTTCTAGAGGGATAGAACCTGTTTTTTTCTGTAGCAAGCCAGAAAGATGGAGTTGTTCTTCATCAAAATGAATGAGATTTTTATCTGTCCGAGTACGATGACTACGTGTTAAGGCCAAGAAATAGATTGCTTCTAGAATATTGGTCTTTCCTTGCGCATTTTGGCCTAAAAAGACGTTTAATTTTGGATTAAAATCAATTTTCGTCTCTTTATAGTTGCGAAAGGTTTTTATTGTTAAATGTTGGAGCCACATGATTATCTTCCTGGAAAACGTGGAGCTTGTTTGGTTTTAGGTGATAAAGTAGTTTTTTGTTTTTCTTTCTTTACACTCTTATTCATCTCTTTGACAAGTTTAGCAATCCGCTCTTTTTCAATCTTATCTGCTTGGTATTCTTCTTGCTCTTTTAAACTTGGTTGTGTCAAGGTGATGTCAATATTTAAATCAGGGATGTCAATTGTATCTCCAATACGGATTTTTTTCCCACGTCTAGTTTCTAATTCACCATTAAAGTAAACTTGATGTTCCATCAAAAAGGATTTAATAGCACCACCGCTTTGTATAATTCCAAGCTCTTTTAGAAGGGCTTGGAGCGTAATAAATTCTTCAAATAATTTGTATTCCATAATTTACCTCAATCTAAGGTATTATACCATATTTCTTAGAATTAAGTGAGCAAAATTACTGAAAATGAAAACGATTTTACTTTTTAAAGCTATAAAGAGAACAAGAAAAATTTTGATTTTCGTGGTATAATAGAACTCTATATGTAAGGAGGTAAGGTATGGAATTAGTGCCCGGAATTTCAGCACATTTTGTTCAATCCAAAAAGTTTAAAACAAATAAAATCACTATTCGTTTTACTGCTTCCTTATCTCTTGAGACTGTAGCAGGACGCATGTTAAGTGCGAGTATGTTGGAGACTGCCAATAAAGCTTACCCAACATCTCAAGCTTTTCGTAGATATTTAGCAAGTTTGTATGGAACAGATATTTCTACGAGTGCTTATCGTAGGGGACAGGCACATGTTCTTGACTTAACCTTTACCTATGTGCGGGATGAGTTTTTGAGTAAGAAAAATGTCTTGACTTCTCAAATTTTGGAATTGGTGAAACAGACTTTATTTGCCCCCTTAGTTCAAGATGGTGCTTTTGAGTCAGCCTTATTTGAAATTGAAAAAAAACAATTATTGGCTAGCTTAGCTACTGATATGGATGATTCATTTTATTTTGCTCATAAGGAGTTGGATAGCTTGTTCTTCCATGATGAACGTCTTAAATTGAGATACAGTGATTTACGAAATCGTATTTCAAATGAGTCCCCAGAAAGTAGTTACACTTGTTTTCAAGATGCTCTGAAAAATGATCGAATTGATTTCTTTTTCTTGGGTGATTTTAATGAAGTAGAAGTGAAGGAGTGGTTGAGGTCATTCTCCTTTACTGGGCGTCAAATTGATGTCAAGCCTCAGTACCAACAACCATATTCAAATGTCCTTCGGGAAGGAATGATTCGTAAGAATGTAGGCCAATCCGTTTTGGAATTGTCTTACCATTGTTCTACGAGCTATGGAGATAAGCATCATTTGGCCATGGTAGTAATGAATGGTCTATTAGGTGGTTTTGCTCATTCTAAGCTTTTTACAAATGTTCGGGAAAATGCTGGTCTAGCCTACACTATCTCCAGTCAGTTAGATTTGTTTAGTGGTCAATTGAGGATGTATGCTGGCATCGATCGGGGAAATCGCAATCAAGCCAGAAAATTGATGAATCATCAATTACTTGAACTAAAAAAAGGTAATTTTACAGATTTTGAGCTTGAACAAACCAAGGAGATGATTCGCAGAACCTTGTTGCTTGCGCAAGATAGTCAGACCTCACTAATCGAGCGAGTTTATTTGAATAGTCTGTTAGGGAAATCTACATCAGATTTTGACAGTTGGGTTGAAAAATTAAACCAAGTTGACAAAGAAGCTATCTGCAAAGCAGCAAATAGTGTTCGGTTACAAGCGATATACTTTATGGAAGGAATAGAATGACATCAGTTATCTTTGAAGAAAAATACTATCCTGCTGTAAAGGAGACGGTTTATCAGACTCGTCTATCAAATGGATTGACAGTGTCTCTCCTTCCTAAGAAACAATTTAATGAAGTTTACGGAGTTGTAACAGTTCGATTTGGATCAGTAGACACAAGCTTTACACTATCTGAAAAAGGTTTACAGTCTTATCCAGCTGGCATTGCACATTTTCTTGAACATAAACTGTTTGAGAGAGAAAATGCTGAAGACCTTATGGAGTCTTTTACACGTTTGGGATCTGATAGCAATGCTTTTACAAGTTTTACAAAGACGAGTTATTTGTTTTCAACAATAGATTATTTATCAGAAAATTTGGCTTTGCTTGAAGAATTGGTAACAGTTGTACATTTTACAGAAGAGTCAGTCGAGAGAGAGCGGGAAATTATCCAACAGGAACGTGAGATGTACCAAGACGATCCAGATTCGCGTCTGTTTTTTGCAACCTTAGCAAATCTTTATCCCAATACTCCTCTGGCAGCGGATATTGTTGGAAGTGAAAAATCAATTAACAATATTCAGCTAAATGACTTAAAAGATAACTTTACAGCCTTTTACAAACCTGTCAATATGTCTTTGTTTTTAGTTGGAAATTTTGATGTAGATACGGTTGAGAAGTATTTTTCGCAAAAGAAACTTGGAAACTTGGAAGAAATGCTAGTAAGGAAGGAGAAGCTTACTTTACAAGCTGTCAAAGAAACAGATAGCCTTCGGATGGAAATTTCTTCACCAAAGCTTGCTGTTGGAATTAGGGGAGCAGGTGAAGTGGCAGAAGAAGATTGCTACCGTTATAATGTTTTGTTAAAATTACTGTTTACGATGATGTTTGGTTGGACTTCTGAGCGATTTCAAAAGTTATATGAGACAGGGAAGTTGGATGCCTCGCTGTCCTTAGAGGTGGAAGTGAATAGCCGCTTTCATTTTGTAATGTTGACGATGGATACGAAAGAACCTGTTTCGTTGTCACATCAATTTCGAAAGGCTATTCTCAACTTTACGAAAGATTCAGATCTTACAGAGGAACATCTGGATCTTGTTAAGAGTGAGATGTTTGGGGAATTTTTCAGTAGTATGAACTCCTTGGAATTTATTGCAACACAATACGATCCTATGGATCGCGGAGAAACAATTTTTGATTTTCCGAAAATTTTACAGGAAATTACTTTGGAAGATGTTCTTGAAGCTGGACATCGTTTGATTGATAATGGTGATCTAGTTGATTTTACAATCTTTCCTGCTTAAAAGATGACTAATACTAGAAAGAAGGAATAGTACGTATGAGAAAAAAAACAATTGGTGAGGTTCTGCGTTTAGCTAGAATTAACCAAGGATTGAGTTTAGAAGAATTGCAGGAAAAAACGGATATTCAGATGAATTTATTAGAGGCTATGGAGGCTGATGATTTTGATCAACTTCCTAGTCCATTTTATGCTCGTTCTTTTTTAAGAAAATATGCCTGGGCGGTTGAATTGGACGAGCGAATCATTTTGGATGCCTATGATTCAGGTAGTATGATCACCTATGAAGAGGTCGATGTTGATGAAGAAGACTTGTCTGGTCGTAGACGATCAAATAAGAAAAAAACGTCTTATCTCCCTCTGTTTTACTTCGTTCTGTTTGCTTTGTCGATTTTAATTTTTGTGACTTACTATGTCTGGAACTACATCCAAACTCAGCCAAGTCCGTCTTCAGCTAATTATAGTGTTGTGAACTCAACTAGTTCAACAACCTCGTCTAGTTCATCTTCTAGTAATCAGACATCAAGCTCATCTTCTACTGCGGAATCAACTATTACCATTTCAGGTGAAGGGAACCGCATTGAAGCTCGCTATAAAACGAGTAAGGAAACAGCTACGGTTCAGCTAACAGTTTCAGATACAACTAGCTGGGTAAGTGTTTCAGGAAGTGAACTTGAAGGTGGTGTGACTTTATCATCAGATAATAAAAACGCAAAAACAACAGTTTCGACGAAAGAACCTGTGACTATTACTTTGGGTGTAGTGAAGGGAGTTACTTTAACTGTGGACAATCAAACAATCGATACTTCCAAGCTGACAACTCAGACTGGAACTGTGACACTTACATTCACTACAGATTAAGGAAGAACCAATGAAAAAAGAACAAATCCCTAATTTATTAACAATTGGTAGAATTCTCTTTATACCTCTCTTTATTCTTATTTTGACTTTGGACCATTCACAAGGCAGTCACCTGCTGGCAGCGATTATCTTTGCAGTTGCTAGTGTAACGGATTATCTTGATGGCTACCTTGCTCGTAAAT
>CAJPSM010000049.1 GCA_905373305.1 uncultured Streptococcus sp.
CTGCAGCTGACGCAAGGAAAGCTCCAACTACTTGTCCAAGGATGTAGTTTACAAGCTCTGAAGATGACAAACGTTTATTTACAAACATAGCGATCGAAACAGCTGGGTTCAAGTGAGCACCTGAAACAGTTCCGATTGAGAAAGCCGCGACTACGATTGCCAAACCAAAGGCAAAAGCAATTCCAAGGTGTCCAAGACCTTCAACACCATTTCCAAAAACAACAGCTCCTGTTCCGATGAACACCAGCATAAATGTACCGATTAACTCAGCAACAAATTTTTTCATAATAAATCTCCTTTTTTCAAACTATGTACCAGTCTATCAAAAGAAGGAAAGGGTTTCAAGAAAAGTGCTTGGAAAGTTTTTTGAAAATCATAAAATGACCAGCTAATCCCTAGTATTGAAAAGATTGAATAGCTTCTTTCAAGTCATCTTGTAAAAAGTTTTTCTGATCAAGTTGGACATAGACTTCCAACAGACAGGATCTGAAGTTGGAAAATTTATGGAAATCGTTTGCTTCTTTCAGAGGAAATTCGACTGTTTGCAACCAAGCAGTGAGGAGAGACGGTTCGATTTTCCCTCGTAAGATTGGTTCATAAAATGCTCTGGCTAACCGCCAATCTTCATCATTTATAAAACGAATCTCAACACGTTTAAAGATTTTCCCAATGATCTCAAATGCTTCGGCTATATCTGACTTTGGAAATCTAGGATGGCATATAACTTCCGTCAAGAGATCACCACCATGCGCAAATGCATGGATCCAACCAAACTGATGAGAGTAGCCTGTCGTCTCTTTTTCCTTTGAAAGATAGTGCAATCCTTGATTTAGCATGGTAGCCCTGATAGGAGAAGACAACTGCTGATAATAAAGTGACTCCTTAGTACCATCGCAGGACAGTAGATTGGCATAAATAAGTGCCCTAAAAGAACGTTTAAGAGCTGAAACTCCTCTACTATCAATCTCTTTGTATAGACCTTCATCAGATGAGACTTCTTCTGCGATAAAATGAAACTGCTCAAGGGAAAACAACTCTTCTTGAATCCCTCTAGCCAAACTCGTAAAAACAAGTTCGTCTCGAATTTCTGGAGAGGGATCTCCTAAATGCTCAAGCAACCACTGAATTTCTTCTCTACTATAGCTTGGTTTTTCTTCTGTCACTTTTCTTTGTAATTCTTGATACATGGTCAATACCTCTACATTTCTAGTAATTTGATATAATCGAGACCCCAGTTTTCGACAGCATCTAAAACAACTCTGAATTTCTGCCCCATTTCGGTTAAGCTGTACTCAACTCGTGGGGGAACTTCGGCATAGACCTTTCGTTGAACAATCTTATCCTTTTCTAATTGACGGAGATGACGGGTCAAAATAGTTTGAGTAATCCCAGGCAATAATCTCTGCAATTCTTTAAATCGTTTTGTACCCGTACTCAACTGATAAATGATTACCAGTGCCCATTTCCCTGTTAAAACCCTCTGCGTTGTCGCAAATGGACAAATACCATACTCACTCACTTTATTTGGCATAAAATATCTTCTTTCTATTTTTTTAAAAAAATTTATCTTTTAGTATCGATAAAAGTACTACTTTTGATACTAGCTATCGAAAAAGTGTCTACTTGTTTTTTAGATTGTAACTGTTACAATTATATCATAAAAAAGAAATGGAGAATATATATGTCAACAAACTTAGAAATTTTCAATGCTTATAACCAAGCTTTAATTGCTGGTGACTTTCCTGGTGTCTTTGAAACGATGGCAGACGATATTATCTGGCATCAACCTGGTACTCATAGTATATCTGGTACAGTTGTTGGTAAGGACAAGCTAGGATCTCACCTGGCCACATTTGCTGAGAAAACTAATGGAACCTTTAAGGTGGTAACAAATTGGGTTTCTGACAATAAGGATTTAATCGCAGCTAATGTTACTTTTCTCGGAACACGTGCTGATGGTACTGAACTCAATATGAACGGGATTGACCTCTTCCGTATTGAAGACGGAAAAATCAAAGAAGTTTGGCTCTTCTCTTCAGATCAAGCTGAAGAAGATAGCTTTTGGGGATAATTTAAGAGGTCGGGACAAAAAATTTTGATTTTAGGAATTCTTTATTATAAATTTTTAAAATCGATAGATTAGAAAAAAAGCGAACAAGACAGTATTCTGAGTGTCAGATAACTCGTTTTGTTCGCTTTTTATATTTAAGGTTAGACTTTTGTCCCAGACTCTTTTAATTTACTCCCCCAACTCAGCACTGTAAGCAATAATCTGGTCAACTGTATCAGACAAGAATTGGATGGTATCACGGAGTGGTTTGTCCGTTGAGATATCGGCTCCGATAATCATGGCTGACTCAAGCGGTGTCTTGCTACCACCTGATTTGAGGAGATTAAGCCAGTCTTCAGCTCCAGTTTCTGAATGTTTCAGATGAAGATAACCCGCAGTCGAAATAACTAGTCCCGCTGAGTAGGTATAGCTATACAAGCCCATGTAATAGTGAGCTTGGCGCATCCAAGTCAAGGCCGCATCGTCATCAATCTCAATAGCATCTCCCCAGAAGTCCGTCAAAACTTCCTTCATAATACTGTTGAGCTTGCTTGCCCCAAAGGTTTCTCCTTCTTCAATCAATGTATAAACCTTGCGCTGGAAGGCTGCTTCCAAGAGGTGGGTAATAAAGTTATGGAAGTAGGTATCTGTCAAGCGGTGGGCAAGAGCAAAGCGTTTTTGACGAGGGTCGTCAGACTGATGTTCCAAATAATCACTTAAAAGCAATTCATTGAAGGTTGACGGCGCTTCGACGTAATAAGTAGACATGTGGGCATTAAAGTAACTCTGATGATTGTCAGAAAAGATAAATTGACCAGAATGCCCGATCTCATGAATCAAAGTATAGACATCGCTCAAACGGCCTGTCCAACTCATAAGGACATAAGGGTGCACGCGATATGGATCCGCCGCATAACCACCAGAATCCTTGCCACTGTTAGCAGCGAAGTCCACCCAACGTTCTTCTTGATAGCGAGCAATTTCTTGGGTGTATTCTTGACCCAATGGTGCGACTGACTTCATGACCAAATCATAGGCGTCGTCAATAGTCACTTCAGGATTAAGAGCGCTATCCAAGTCCAATTTCCAGTCAGCAAAAGTCATCTTTTCAAGACCATTAACCTTGGCAACATGCTTGAGGTATCTCTGAGCAACTGGCGCAAAATCCTTCATGATGAGGTCAATCTGGCGGTCAAACATGGCACGGTCCACTTCTTGCTCAGCCAGGAGATAGTCAAAAACTGAGTCGTAGCCCTTCATATCTGCTAATAGTTTTTCAGACTTAACCTGAGCTAGATAGGCTGCGGCTGCTGTATTTTGGTGCTTACGGAGTCCTTCTGAGAAGGAACGGAAGGATTTCTCACGAATTTCAGCATCTTCATGGTTTTGGTAGAAATTCTCATAAGTCACAAAGCTGTTTTTATAAGTCTTGCCATGGGCTTCAAAGTCAGCCATTTCGAAATCCCCAGCTCGCATCTTAGTGTAAATGTCCTGTGGGCTGTAGAAAACTTCACCCAGATTTGTCAAAGCCTTCTCCACATCAGCCCCTAGGTAGTGGGCTTTTTTGATTTTGGCCTGACGAATGGCTGCCGTTAAGTGTGGCAGCTCACCCAAACGGTCCAAGACTTCCTCGTCTGCAGCCACTAAGGCGTCGTCAAAGAAGGTCAAGGCTACGCTGGCGTCTGTTTCAAATTCCATCCCAGCTTGGGCGATATTAGCAAAATCCTCATTGCTATAGTCCGTCGTCTGAGGCATAAAAGAATAATTGCCGATATGACTCATCTGGATATAGATTTGTTCCAATTCCGCAAAGGCCTTCTCAAACTCCTCAAAAGTGTGAAGATTGCCCTTGTAGTCACGGCTAAATTGGTTGATGTCTTCGCGAGCCTTTTCGATTGCTCGCAAGAAATCCTCACGATCTTGGTATAAGGCTGTTAAATCCCAAAGTTCCTTTTCTGGAAATTCTGAACGGTGTTTTTGTTCCATTTTCTTCCTCTTATTTCTCTAATTCTAATAATACGCTAAGGACTGATAAGGCGTAAAGCGGGGCTGTTTCTGCTCTTAATATACGAGGTCCAAGACCTGCCAAAACAGCTCCTTTGGCTTCAAAACTTTCAATTTCTGCTGGTGAGAGACCGCCTTCTGGGCCAAAGATAAAGAGCAATTTAGCTCCTTTTTCAAGTCCAGCGACTGCTTGTAAAAGCGCAGCGACTTCTCCTTCTTTTGCTGATTCTTCATAGGCTACTATGATAGAGTCAAACTGGTCAAGCTGAGCTAGAAAATCTGCTTTTTTCTCGAAGAGCTGGATACTTGGGACGATATTACGCTTGCTTTGTTCTGCTGCTCCAAGGGCGATTTTTTCCAGTTTTTCAACCTTTTTGCCTAGTTTCTTGCCGTCCCACTTAGCAACCGACCAGTCGGCAGGGAAGGCCCAGATTTGGCTAGCGCCTAGTTCGGTTACTTTTTGAGTGATGAACTCTAGCTTGTCTCCCTTGGGAAATCCAGATGCGATGGTCACTTGGATTGGCAGTTCCACATTGTCAACTAATTCTTCAACCAACTCAAACTGACGATTTTCCACATCTACCACGCGCGCCAAGCGCTTAATGCCATCATCAAAGACCAAGGTCACCTCATCATCTTCTTTCAAGCGCATAACCTGAAACATATGCTTGCTGGTTTCCTTGTCCTCAATGGTGACAGGAGAGATTGCACTGCCCTTGACAAAATACTGTTGCATGCTAGCCTCCAATCACACCAGAGATATCCTTGGTCTTCTTAAAGACACAGGCATTCCATTCCCCTTGAATCATATGGGTTTCAAGGAAGAAACCTGCCGACTCAGCTGACTCACGCACCATATCCCACTTGTCCTTGATAATGCCACTCATGATCAGGTAGCCTTCATCCTTGACCAAGCGATAAGCATCATCCGTCAGATGAATGAGAATATCCGCTAAGATATTAGCCACAATCACATCTGCCTCAATCTCCACACCCTTGAGCAAATCACCTGCCGCTACATGGATATTTTCCATGCCAGGGTTGAGCTCAATATTTTCCTGAGCCACACGAACTGCCACATCATCTAGGTCATAGGCGAAGATTTCCTTGGCACCAAGCAACGAGCTGGCAATGGAGAGGACACCTGAACCTGTCCCCACATCCAGCACCGTTTCGCCACCACGAAGAACCTGCTCCAAAGCAAAAAGGCTCATCTTGGTCGTCGGATGGGTTCCTGTCCCGAAGGCCATACCAGGATCCAGCTTGATAATCTTCTCTCCCGCAGTCGCCTCATAGTCTGTCCAAGACGGCACGATGGTCAAGTCATGAGTGATACGAGCTGGCTCATAGTATTTCTTCCAGTTATCTGCCCAGTCCTCCTCAGCCAAGGCAGTCGTGCCAATCTTGACTTCTCCTAAGTCCATAAAATCCGTCAAGTCTGCCAGACGTGCCTGCAAGTCTGCCTCAACCGCTGTCACATCCACCGTTTCAGGATAGTAGGCTGTCACCACGATTTCTTCCTGCTGTTCAACCTCTGGGAAAATCTCACCAAAACGATCTACATTTCCCACATAGTCCATACTGTCTTCGATCGCAACACCTTGAGCACCTAGCTCAATCAAGAGATTAGAGACCAGCTCCTCTCCCTCGCGCTTCACTGTAACTTTTAGCTCTTGCCATGTTTCCATAATTAAGATACCAAGCCCGTAAAACACAAAGCCAAAATAGGAAATTCTCTGAAGACGCTTGGGTCTAAGAGAAGTTTATCTTTTTGGCACAGTGTTTAGGGCGGGTTCAGTTTAGAAATGTAACCGAACCATCCTTTCTATTTGTCAATCAATTTTTTCATGTAGACCATATCCATACCTTCTTTTTCAGGTTCGATATGGGTTTTGCGGTAGCCATTTTTCTCATAAAAAGCGACCATGCCCGCATCCTGTAATACCGTACACAAATCCCACTGTGTGATGGTTGGAAATTCTTTTTCCAGCAAGCTCAGTCCCTCAGATCCATACCCTTTTCCTTGGTACTGGGGCAAAATCGCTGCCGTTCCCAACCAAGCCTCCGTCAACTCTTCATTGGTCTGAATTCGTAAAAAACCGATAATTTCGTCCTTTTCTTTTACAAAGTAGTAATAACTATTAAGACGCTCGACTAGTTTCCATTTGATTCGTTCGCGGTCCTCCAGATAAGGATCATACTCATCTTGATATTTTTCATAGACAGCCTTAAAGCTAGCTCTTTGAATTGCAATTACGGTTTCTAAATCCTCTGCTCCTGCTCGGATAATCTGAATCATACTAATACCTCCAAATCCACTCTCTCAACTCGCTTCCTATGCTCTTCCACACGCTGTTTTACTGACCCTCAAATTCTTCAATCACATCCGTGTAGTGTTCTTTCATTGCGTTATGAATCTGCTGTTTAAAAATACCAAACATAAGATAATAAACAAATAGAACAATTCCTGCAAACAGTATCAAAAATAAAAAATATACTGGAAGGGGCAGTACGAGACCTCTACCACTCAGTAAGGGTATAGCAAGCATTAATACCCAAATAACAGCCATAGAAATCCCAGCTACTTTCGTACCACTTTCTCTCTGCTTCTTTAACTTTAAATATTCCAAATAGATGAATGTAGCTTCTTCTCTAGAGTATTGTCCAGCTTTTAGTTTGCGTTTAACTTCCTTATTTAGTGTCGTTGTTGCAACTGCAAAAATCATTTTACTTCCTCCAAATAATCCCTCACTCTCCCCTGCAACTGGGGCACGACCTTATCTGAGCCAAGAAACTCCTCAATGCCCATTAGTTTGTAGCCCTGTCCCTCATCGCCAAAGACGATACTATCAAACTGTTCCTGCCTTAACTTACCAACTAGAAAGACGGATTCCTTCCCCTCAAAAAGCATACTTGGGTAAACCTTACTCCAAAGCAGACACTCTTCAATCAAATGAATTCCCAGCTCTTCGTAAACTTCACGCGCCGCACACTCAAAGGGACTTTCATCACCCTCTCGTCCGCCACCTGGCAATTCCCAGGTATTAGGGTATGGAATGTTTGATTTATCATCACGTAGGATAGTCAAGAGCTTATCACCACAAAAGAGGGCAATTTTGCAACCTGTAAAATCAGAAATCTCTATTCCCATGTCAAACTCCTAATACCTCGGATACGGATAAAACTCCCCTTCTTCCAAGCCAACCTTTCCTTCTTCAAATACTTCTTGGTTCCATTCCATGACAAATTCTTCTGCTTCTGGGTCTTCCAAAAAGTCCATGAGCGCATCCAGCCCAACCTCGGCAGTGTCTTTGAGGAAAAGGGCAAAATAGGCTAAAAATTCACGAGAGAAGCCTTTCTTTGGTAAGTAAGGGATGACAGTCAAATAATCTTCC
The DNA here is from genome assembly GCA_905373305.1 of uncultured Streptococcus sp. Lineage (GTDB taxonomy): Bacteria > Bacillota > Bacilli > Lactobacillales > Streptococcaceae > Streptococcus. The sequence continues at coordinate 7,450 of CAJPSM010000049.1, forward strand.
TCATTAACAGTTGACTTGGCAGGATTGTAGAAAAGGACTGCTTCTTCAAAGAGAATGTCGTCTGATGACACCTCTCCATCCTCATCCAACATCTCCACACCTGCAGCGTTTTGTGCTTCCAAAAGAAAACTCACTTCAACCGCGTGGTTGCGCTTGTCCCAACTAATCTCATAATCAAAAGGAAAGTTCTTGTCCAATTCTTCCTCTAAAACATCTAAAAATCCGTATGTTGCCATTTTGTCCTCTTTCTATGCGACTCTTAAATCGCCCCGAATACTCGGAATTATGCTAAAATAGATACTACCATCTTACCACATATACATCAGAAAATCCATGTTAGAAAGGACTGCTATGCCTGACAATCTTGCGCTTCGCATGCGCCCAAAAACCATTGACCAGGTCATCGGTCAGGAACATCTGGTCGGCCCAGGAAAAATCATCCGTCGCATGGTGGAGGCCAACCGCCTGTCCTCCATGATTCTCTACGGACCTCCGGGTATCGGCAAAACCAGTATTGCCTCTGCCATCGCTGGAACGACCAAATATGCCTTTCGGACCTTTAATGCGACAGTTGATAGTAAGAAGCGACTGCAAGAAATCGCTGAAGAGGCTAAATTCTCAGGTGGACTAGTTCTGCTACTGGACGAGATCCACCGACTAGATAAAACCAAGCAAGACTTTCTTCTACCACTCTTAGAAAGTGGTCTGGTCATCATGATTGGGGCTACGACTGAAAATCCTTTCTTTTCTGTCACTCCAGCCATTCGCAGTCGTGTTCAGATTTTTGAATTGGAACCTCTGTCTAACCAAAACGTCAAAGAAGCCATTCAAATGGCCCTGACTGACCCTGAACGAGGTTTTGATTTCCCTGTTGAGTTAGATGAGGATGCGCTGGATTTCATCGCAACCTCTACCAATGGAGACCTGCGTTCTGCCTTTAATTCACTAGATTTGGCTGTTCTCTCTACTCCTGAGAATGACAAGCGCATCCGCCATATCACTCTTGATATCATGGAAAATAGCCTACAAAGGAGCTATATTACTATGGACAAGGATGGAGACGGGCACTATGATGTTCTCTCAGCCCTGCAAAAGTCCATCCGTGGATCGGATGTGGATGCCAGTCTCCACTACGCAGCCCGCTTGATTGAAGCTGGGGATCTGCCTAGCCTCGCTCGTCGCTTGACTGTTATCGCTTATGAAGATATCGGCTTGGCCAATCCTGAGGCCCAGATTCATACCGTGACTGCTCTAGATGCCGCACAAAGGATTGGTTTCCCAGAAGCCCGCATCCTCATTGCTAATGTAGTCATTGATTTGGCCCTTTCTCCAAAATCCAACTCAGCCTATGTAGCTATGGATAAAGCTCTTACCGACCTCAAAACATCAGGTCATTTGCCTATTCCCCGACACCTGCGTGATGGTCACTACAGTGGTAGCAAGGAATTGGGGAACGCCCAGGATTATCTCTATCCACACAACTATCCTGGACACTGGGTCAAACAAGACTATTTGCCAGAAAAGATTCGCAATCATAGCTACTTCTCTCCAGAAGACACTGGCAAGTACGAACGGGCCTTAGCTCAACGTAAGGAAACCATTGATAAATTACGGAACTTGTGAAATCCTTTTCAAAAAAATAAATTTTCCTCTTGAATTTTTTTGAAAAAGTGGTATCATATAAATATAGAAACGCTGTGGTGTACGACTTCACACTTAAGTGTTGACCGACTATTTTTTGTATTATTAGGGAAACAAAAGACTTCTAACAGCATGCAAGCCGTCTCACGCGGAAGCAGCTTCAGTTAGAGCGAGTTGCCCACCTGCTTAATTGCGCGGGTTCAATACAAATCGTGAAGGTCCGGCACCAATACAGCTTTTTCTGTTGCCTCCTTAGCTCAGTTGGTAGAGCAGTAGACTCTTAATCTATGGGTCGCAGGTTCGAGCCCTGCAGGGGGCATCTAAATCAACAGGAAAAAGCCTTGATTTATAAGGCTTTTTTGCTTGTCTATAACTGATTTGCCCCATCATTTGCCCCACATTTTTTTATGAGCAATCTTTCCAGACATCTCTGACTACGAAAAACAAAAAAGCTATCCTACCTTTGCAAATTTAGATAAGATAGCAGAATATTTTAATGCAACTCCAACCCAACTATTTGGAACTAGTA
>CAJPSM010000050.1 GCA_905373305.1 uncultured Streptococcus sp.
ATACTATCTTTTAAAAGAACTTTCAAGCAGTTTACGGAATTTCTTAAAAAATATCTTGAAAATTTTAGAAAATATATATTAACATTATATAATTTTTCATTTAATTGTTGAAAAAATAAATGATTTACATATATTTGCTTAGTATAATATCAAAACATTCGTTATTTTTCAAATTCTAACTGAATTTTTGAGCAAAAATAAAAATCAGGAAGCTAAATTCCTGATTTTTTAGATTACTTCACATCAAAAACGATGGATTTGACATTTGTCATCGCTTCAATGCTGTATTTAATCCCTTGCACTCCTGCACCAGAACCCTTTACACCAAGGAATGGGAAATTATCTGGTCCACGTTGTGTTTTGTTATTAATATGAACAGTACCGACTTCAAGCTTTTCAGCGATTTCAAATGCCTTCTTAAAGTCATTTGTAAAGACAGAGGATTGAAGACCGAACTCAGATTCGTTGGCAATTGCTACTGCTTCATCCGCATCAGCGACACGGATAATTGGGAGAACAGGTCCAAACGGTTCTTCCCATGCTAATTTCATATCTCTTGTGACATGATCAAAAAGTCCTGGCCAAATGAGATTGCCCTCACGTTTGATTGGACTGAGCGCTTTGGCACCCTTTTCTTGAGCGTCCTGAATCAATCCCCAGATGAAATCAGCTGAAGCATTATCAATAACAGGTGTGATATCAGCATTGTCAAATGGGTCACCAACGGTTAACTTAGCAACTTCTGCCTGAAGTAATTCAGCCAATTTGTCAGCGACGCTTTCCACGACCAAAACACGTTTGATAGCAGTACAACGTTGTCCTGAATAGCTAAAGGCCCCACCGACGATTTGTTTAGCTGCGCGTTCCAAGTCTGCATCTTCGAGAACAATAGCTGCATCTTTCCCACCAAGTTCAAGCATGATAGGACGCATTCCAGCTAAACGACCGATTCGCTCACCAATTGGAGTTGAACCTGTAAAGTTAATGAAGTTCACTTCCTTGTGTTCAATGATGTAGTCTCCGATTTCAGAACCACGTCCAGTTATCGTATTAAATACTCCTGCTGGAATACCTGCCTCATCAAAAGCCTTGGCTAATAACAGACCTGAGATAGATCCTTGTGTTGGCGGTTTAAACATGACGACATTCCCCGCAATCAAAGCCGGAGCAATCTTAGATCCAGAAAGGTTAACTGGATAGTTAAATGGCGCGATAGCTAACACAACTCCAACTGGCTCACGACGGACAACGGCTAGTTTGTTTTTACTTGCAGCTTCAAAACCGCCACCTTCCATTGCTTGTCCAGTGATACGGAGACCTTCTTCTGCAGCAAAACGAATCAAATCTGCTGTACGTACTACTTCTCCAATGGCTGCTTTAATCCCTTTTGCAACCTCTTTGGCAAGAATTGTACCAATTTTTTCTTTATCACGTTCCAAAATGTCTGCTACCTTATGCAGATAGGCTGCACGTTCAACTGGTGCTAAATCACGCCATGCTGGGAGAGCTACACGCGCAGCTTTCATAGCCTCATCTACTTCAGCCTGACTCATAGCTGGTACTGTCCCCAGCTTTTCCTGATTGATGGGTGAATAGATTGTAATTTCCTTTTCAGATGATTTCCAATTTCCATTTACTAAATTTTGATATCTTGCCAATTTTCTTCCTCCTGAAAATGATTAAGACTTATTTTATCAAATTTTCAGAAAATTACAACCCTTTTTGTGAAAAAATTGAGATTTTTTTCACAATCTTGATCCTTCAAATTATTTGAAACTTAATTCTACTCTTCATTAAAAACCTCATAAATGACAAAAAGGATTAGATAATCTAACCCTTTTTACTACACTAATTTATGAGAGCACTTTTAAAACTGCGACACTAATGTCATCAATAACATTTTCTTGTTTTGAACGACTGTTGGTAAGGAACATTTCAAGCTTACCTGCATTTTCAAAGTAGAAGGAGGTTCCCTTAGCATTAAATACCACTAATAGATGTTCAGATCCACCGTGAATCTCGTAGACAATCCAGCCACTATTTTCAGCAGCCGTGTGAACAAAGACATGACGGTAAATTTCTTCATATGTTGGATAAGAGAAGGCACTGATTTGCGTTTTTAGGCGGATAATCTGACGAATAAACTCGATGCTGTCTTGGCGTTCATTGATCAGATCCCAGTTGACTTGGTTAACACTGTCCGGAGCATTATAGCTATTCATAGCACGTTCTCGGTCTGCAGGAGTTAGTTCTCCATGTTCACCAGTTGGAACCAACTTAGTTCGACCAAACTCTTGCCCCAGTTCTATAAAGGCCATTCCTTGCATGAGAAGATTCATAGCTGTCGCTGTCTCAACCTTGCGCATAATCTGGTCGGAACTCTGATCAGGATGAAGGGTTGCCAACAAGTCATGAAGATTGTAATTATCATGGGCTTCAACATAGTTGAGAACCTGGTTTGGACTGAGATAAGATCCCAACTCTCGGCTACCAAGAATGGCCTTGGCGACGATTGGTTCTGTAGCAGCACCACTCACAAATCCTGATTTGATTGCCCCATAAACTTCTCCTCCTTTGATCGCATCACGCTGATTATCGTTGAAGAAACCTATATTTGGCATCTGGTGGGCGTTATCCTTCTTAGCCTTGTCATAAGGAGCTAGACCTGTTCCCATATCCCAGCCTTCTCCATAAGTGAGAATACGCGGATCGACCTCATCCAGTGCCCAACGAATTGCCTGCATAGTTTTGACATCATGAATGCCCATCAAGTCGAAACGAAAACCGTCAATATTGTATTCTTTCACCCAATAGAGGATGGAATCAATCATATACTTGCGGAACATCTCATGTTCACTTGCAGTTTCATTTCCTACCCCCGTACCGTTTTGAAAAGTTCCATCACGATTCATACGATAGAAATAATCGGGAACAGTTGTCTGGAATGGAGCGTCCACTGTTGAGAAGGTATGGTTATAAACCACGTCCATAATGACACCGATTCCTGCATTATGATAAGCCTGAATCATAGTTTTCAGATCACGAATGACCTGTCCGGGATCATCTGGATTGCTAGAGAAACTTGTTTCTGGTGCATTATAGTTTTGAGGGTCATAACCCCAGTTATAGGTTACATTTCCGTCCTCATCATATTCCTTATGTCGATCAAAGATAGGCTGAAGTTGAACATAGTTGCAGCCAAGGTCTTTGATATAGTCAAAGGCGGTTGCTTGGCCGTACTGGTTAACTGTTCCAGTCTGGGCAGCACCAAGGAAGGTTCCACGGAGATGCTCTGCAACTCCAGATGTCGGAGATTTGGTTAAATCTCGGATATGCATTTCACAGATAACTGCTTTACATGGATTTTCCAAACGCCAAGGAGCTTCTGTCCCATGTTTGACTTCGAATCCTTCTACTTGTCTATCTTGATGAGAAAGAATAACAGAACGTTTTCCATCAGGACTTGTGGCAATCGTGTAAGGATCTCTCGTCAAAGTCTGGTGGTGAGGAAATTCAATCTGATACTGATAAGCCTTGCCAGCAAGATTTTCATCTAAATCTAGACTCCAAACACCAATGGTATTGTACTTATGACTATATGAATAGCTATTCCCACGCTCTAGATTAAAGGTTTTCCAAATCGGAGCGTCGTTGCTAGTGTTTTCATAGACAACCACCTGTACAGCTGTAGCTGTAGGAGCCCAAAGTTTAAAGCTTGTCTGATAATCGGAAAGGCTATAACCTAGTTCTCCTTGGTAGCCCCAGTGGTGATCAAAACTAGCGCTATGGATTGCTTTATCAAAAGCAAAAGGATTCTGATCCTTATAATAAGGACTAGCAATAGCTGGATTTTCTGAATAATAAACAGTCTCGTCTCCCTCTAAAATCCATGCTTCTGTCAACAAGGGATAGTAGTTAAAACGTACAAGATATTCTTTTAATACACCATCTATCTCGGCTTTGAAGGTGAAACTATCCACCTTCTCCTGACTGGTCACGGTAAAAGAAAACTGAAGACCAAAATAAGTGGTCTCTGAGGTTAAAGAGCTTTTATTTTCATCTCGATCCGTGCTAAATGAGCAAGCTGTATAATCTCCATTTTTTCTATGAAAATGGAGAAGAACGGGATAATTGTACATGTTTTTTCCTAATTTCTAATTTCTATTTTAATTTTTTATGTGGTGCTGATGGATTCAGCGATTGAATGTCTGACTGACAATAGACTCAATCTATGTAAAAACACTTCAGGAGAGACAGTTTCAGACTATCTAACACCTAGCTTTCTACTATCATTACATACTTTCCAGCCAGGCTTCATCTCGAACTTCTATACCAAGTTCTTGGGCTTTTTGGAGTTTACTACCCGCATCGGCTCCTGCTACAACTAGATCAGTTTTCTTGGATACATTGCCTGTGACTTTGGCACCAAGACTTTCGAGTTTGCTTTTTGCTTCTGAGCGCGTGAGGCGTTCCAATTTTCCTGTTAGAACTACTGTCAAACCTGACAAGGCCGCATCTGCCACTACTGTCTGTCCTTTGTAGTCCAGATTGACTCCAGCTTCTTTCAACTCGTCTAAAAGAATCTTAGACCCTTCTGTAGCAAAATAAGTCTGAAGACTTTGAGCAATCACACTACCCAAGCTTTCGATACTTGCCACTTCATCTGGATTAGCTTGGACTAGATTTTCAATAGAGTGGAAATGTTGGAGCAAGAGCTGACTTGCTTTACTTCCGACATGGCGAATTCCCAGACCAAATAAGAGCTTTTCAGCAGAGTTTTCCTTGGATGCTTGAATAGCCTGATACAGTTTAGAAGCAGACTTTTCCTTGACACCTTCTAAAAGGAGGAAATCTTCTTCTTTCAAACGGTAAATATCCGCCACATCCTTGACTAAATTGGCAGCAAAAAGCTTTTCAACGATAGATGGACCAAGTCCTGTAATATTCATGGCATCACGAGAGGCAAAGTGAATCAAACCTTCCATAATTTGAGCAGGGCAGCGAGGATTGATACAACGAAGAGCCACTTCATCTTCAAAGTGAAGCAAGTGACTATCACAACTTGGACAATTTGATGGAATATCTAGTTTTTCTTCAGAAACACGTTTAGACTCTACCACACGCAAGACAGCAGGGATGATGTCCCCAGCCTTATAGACGATAACCGTATCGTCTTTGCGGATATCCTTTTCGGCGATATAATCTACATTGTGCAGTGTCGCACGGCTAACAGTTGTTCCAGCTAGTTGTACTGGTGTTAGATTTGCAGTTGGAGTCACGACTCCCGTACGACCAACTGTCCAATCAACTGATAAGAGTTGAACTTCTTTTTCCTCAGCAGGGAACTTGTAAGCTACTGCCCACTTTGGAGCCTTGACGGTAAAACCGAGTTCTTCTTGACCTGCTAAATCATTAACCTTAATCACCACCCCATCAATATCATAGGGAAGATTGTCTCGTTCCTGTCCTACTTCTTGGATAAAATTCCAGATTTCATCTATGTTTTCAGCCAGAATTCGATTAGGATTGACCACAAAGCCTAGTTGTTCTAGGTGCTTCAAAACCTTTTCTTGGCTATCACGAGTAGAAGGACTGGCTTCTTGATAGAGGAAAGTCGCAAGGTTGCGCTTAGCCACTACTGCCGTATCCAACTGACGGAGGGTTCCTGCTGCTGCATTACGAGGATTGGCAAATTCAGGCTCCCCATTTTCTTGGCGAGTTTGGTTGACTTTGTCAAACGAAGCGCGTGGCATGTAACACTCTCCACGAACAGTGATATCAAGTTCTTCTGGCAAGATCAAAGGAATATCCTTGACACGCTTGAGGTTTTCTGTGATATTTTCACCAACAGAACCATCCCCACGTGTGGCACCAACAACCAAAATCCCCTTTTCATACGTAAGCGAGATAGACAAACCATCTATTTTCAGCTCACAGATATAGGTGGGTTGGGGTAGTTCCTTTCGAACACGCGCATCAAAGGCTTCTAACTCTTCACGTGAAAAAGCATCCTGCAAACTATAAAGAGGATACTGATGACTGTATTTTTCAAAACCATCTAAAACCTTACCACCAACACGATGGGTTGGACTGTCCGCTAAAACTTGATCTGGATAGGCAGCTTCCAATTCGACCAACTCTCGGTAGAGGCGATCATACTCGCTATCTGACACCGAGGGATTGTCACTCGTATAGTACTCGGTCGCATAGCGGTTGAGTAAGGCAACTAACTCATTCATTCTTTCATTCATAAAACCATTTTACCACAAATCAAGCCCTCCTCACAATAGAGAAGGACTGAAAAATGGTTAGTATTGAAATATTTTCTAAAGATAGTGAGGTTATGACTCTTTTTCGAAACGACTTCGTACGTAAACAAGGGATAGACAAGACAGGATAACGACCCCGCTTCCAATTATCAGGAAAGAAGAAAGATGTACACTTGGTAGCACTGTCATAAAGCCTTTTGCAATTGGCATAAAGAGAATAGCTAAAGTAAAAATAGTACTCAATACCCTGCCCAAATATTCACTTTCAACCTTGGTTTGAACCTGAGTAAAAAAATGAATATTAAACATTGTCATAAATAGTTCACAAACTAAATTTCCAGAAAAGGAAAGAAAAGTTGGCAACGGTAACCCCATCATAAAAACTCCAACTCCAGTCAAGGCCAATAGAATCAAAAGATTATAAACACTTGCCTTTATTTTACTAGCAAGAAGAGCTCCAATAAAGGAACCAATTGCCCCCATAGTCAAAATGCTTGCATAGGCTCCTTCTACGCCGTAAAGTCGATTTGAAAAGGGGAGGAGAAATTCAAAGGCTGCAAAAAAGAAATTAACACTAGAAGCTACTAACAAAAGGAAAAAGATCTCTTGCTGGCGCCAGATATAGCCAAGTCCTTCTTTCATATCAGCAAAAATATTTTTCCAGCTGAAAGTCTTTTTCTCTTGTTCCTGAGTCTCTTTTTTGGGGAGAAAAGCTACTAATGTAAATGCGATGAAAAAACTAATGGCATCTAAAACGAGCGTCATATGGAGACTGGCAAATTGTAAAACGAGGAAAGAAAGTACAGGGGAGCTAACACCTACAACCTGCAAAACGAGCTCTAAGCGAGCATTATAGGCCACAATCTCGTCTTTCTCTACAACCTCAGTTATAATGGCCTTATTTGCTGGTCTAGAAAATGCAAAGGCAATCGCCTGCACAATATTAGCCCCAATCAAAGCACCAATCATCCAGCTGTCATTCCTTATAAAAGAAATAGCCAGACAAAGAATCCCACAAACAAGGTCTGCCGCCATTAAAATCTTACGACGAGAAAAACGGTCTGAAACGACTCCGCCAAAAGGATTTACGAGAATAGATGTGACGAGTTCAGAAATCTGATACATTCCTAAAACTGTCTGTCCGATAGTCCCCATGGAAGCCAACCAGACACTATTTCCATAATCATAGAGCATATTCCCTATCTTGTCAACAGCTCCACGGCTAATCAACTGGATTGCATGTCGATTCATATAAAAAACTCCTCTCAAATTTTGAAACTATTGTATCAAAACTGAAAAGAGTCTCTTTATTTTTCCCTTATTTGGGAAAATTAATCTTTTACAAATTTTTCATAATGTTCCTGATAGTAGGCTACTTGCTCTGGAAGACCTAGTAGGTCAAAAATACGCATGGCCTCTTTCATCTGCTTACAGCCTTCTTTACACTGTCCTTTTTGGTACAAGGAAAAGCCTTTTAGATAATGGAAAATATTACGCTCATAAAGCTTGATACCATTTCCAATCAACTTCTCCACATAGCCCTCAAAATAGTCCGCATTCGCAAAAGAACGGTTTTCCAAACAATGCTGGTAACAGTTAAGAGCTAAAATCAAAACAAGTTTTCGATGCCGACCAATTTCTTTGTAGTACTCTTCTCGCTCCATAACTTCTCTGCCAATCCGAGCTACATAGTCCACATTGTAGAAAGTATAGAGATTACCGAAAAGAATCAACTCATACATGGTCCATTCTTCTGTTTGAAAAAGATAATCTGCTACCTTTTCTAAATCACTCTGCCTCATCGCGTAACGAGAATCTCTTTGACAAATCAGACCTTGTAGCAGAATCCAATTCAGCTCAAAATAAAGGGGATTGGTCGAACTCTTAGCCTTTTCAAGTTGTTCTCTTTGAAGCTTTTGAAAACCTGCAATATTATTTGAGTAGTAAAGCGGAATAATCTGTGCCATCAAGGCAACATGTTCATGATTTTGAAAATCCCTAGCCTTGTCCATGAAATTTTCAATAGTCACATGAATATTGTCCAAAATCTCAAAGAAACGAGAAACTGCTAGATCAGACTCCCCAAGCTCGAAGCGAGATAATTGAGAGGTTGAACATGATTCACCTGCCGCCTCTTTCAAGGAGTATTTCCCACTTGTTCGAAATTCACGAAATACCTTTCCAAGATGTTCCATTTCTTACACCTGCTCCGATAATTCTTCCCATTCAAGCATAGCCGCTTCCTGACGATGACTGATTTTGTCCAGTTCAGCCTGCAATTCCATGAGCTTTTCAGCATCGTTGGTTTCCAGCATTTGTTCAGAAATGGCTTGACTTTGAGTTTCTAACTCTTCAATTTCAGCTTCTAGATTTTCGATTTGTCGCATGAGCTTACGGGCTTCTTTCTGACTTTCTTTCTGGGCTTGGTAGTCATTAGCTGGACTTGCTTCTTTTGCTTGATTGCTAGTTGAAACTTCTTCTGTCTGGCTGACTTCCATTTCAGCCTTTTTATCAACATAGTAGTTATAATCTCCCAAGTAAAGAGTCGAACCATTCTCAGACAATTCCAAGACATGAGTGGCTACACGATTAATAAAGTAACGGTCGTGACTGACAAACAGAAGGGTTCCATCAAAGTCTATCAAGGTATTTTCTAGCACTTCCTTGCTATCAATATCCAAGTGGTTGGTCGGCTCGTCCAAAATCAAAAAATTATTGTTTTCCATAGACAGTTTAGCAAGAAGCAACCGAGCTCGTTCGCCACCAGACAGCATCCCGACTGACTTTTTAACATCATCCCCTGTGAAGAGGAAAGCGCCAAGGCGGTTACGGATTTCAACTTCTGGCGTCAGTTTAAAATCATTCCAAAGTTCATCCAGTACAGTATTACTTGGTGTCAACTTGCTTTGAGTCTGATCATAGTAGCCAACCTCAACATTGGCACCAAATCGCTTTTCTCCCTTGATAAAAGGAATCTGGTCTACTATCGACTTGATAAAGGTTGACTTCCCGATGCCGTTTGGTCCAACGATGGCAACGGCATTCATCTTACGAAGGTCCAGATTGATTGGCTCTGAAAGTATTTCCCCATCATAACCAATGGCTGCATTTTCAACTGTCAAAACGACATTTCCCGACGTTTTTTCAGACTGGAAGGTCATGTTGGCTGATTTCTTACCAGCTTCTGGCTTGTCCAAACGCTCCATTTTTTCCAATTGTTTCCGGCGAGATTGGGCACGTTTGGTCGTTGAAGCTCGGACTAGATTGCGATTGACAAAGTCTTC
>CAJPSM010000051.1 GCA_905373305.1 uncultured Streptococcus sp.
TTCCAAATCTTGGACCAGATGACTTTTATCAGAAGCATGACCTGGTTTACCAACTACAGCAATGAAGACTTAGTTGTCATGTTTTCTTATTTCTCTGCCAATCCTAATAAAATTACCATGATTTTAATCTCTGTAGGAGTTTCCATTGGGAGTGTCGGCTTGCCACTTTTGACGGAGAACTATGTAAAAGGTGACTTGCAAGCAGCAGCTCGCCTAGTTCAAGATAGTATGACCATGCTCCTCTTATTCTTGCTGCCAGCAACTGTCGGAGTCGTCATGGTGGGAGAACCACTCTACACGGTCTTCTATGGTAAGCCAGATAGTTTGGCCATGGGCTTGTTTGTTTTTGCTGTCTTACAGTCTACTATCCTAGGCTTGTATATGGTCTTGTCTCCGATGCTTCAGGCCATGTTCCGCAATCGCAAGGCAGTACTTTACTTTGTCTATGGTTCCCTTGCTAAGCTCGTCTTGCAACTTCCAAGTATTGCTATTTTCCACAGTTATGGTCCCTTGATTTCAACGACCATCGGACTGATTATTCCCAATGTCTTGATGTATCGAGATATCTGCCAGGTAACGGGTGCTCGTCGAAAGATTATCTTAAAACGAACCATTTTGATTACCATCTTAACACTTGTCATGTTTATCTTAGTTGGTTTCATACAGTGGCTACTCGGTTTTGTCTTCCAGCCAAGTGGACGCTTCTGGAGTTTCCTTTACGTAGCCCTCATCGGATGTCTCGGGGGAGGACTCTATGGTTTAATGAGTCTTGGCACTCACCTATTGGATAAGGTTATTGGGAAACCTCAAGCAGACCGCCTACGAGCAAAATTTAAACGATCTTAACAAAATAGATTTATAAATAAAAGGAATGCTAGCTCCTTGTTAAGTGTCTGGGTTAGCTGACACTTAATTTCCATAAATTAAAATCCCTAGAATCAGTTGTTCTAGGGATTTATTGGGGTGTGAGCATCATTAATTCTACAATCATAGCGATATAGAGGACTAAGGTTAGGAGAAAACCTGCTCTCCAGAAGAATTTGATGAATTTAGGATAATAAAAACTTCGTTTTTTGAGTAGGAAAAAGACTACAAGGAGGATTGCTAGGAGAGAAAGTGCAACACCAAGTCGTGGCAGAAAGTTGTGGGTAAAGGCTTTTGCAGTGATAAGATAATACTCGAATACCAAAAGTGGAAAAGCTAAATCCGCAAAATTCAGTCCTAGTTTTTTCAGTTTAAAAAGTTTTGTTACAATGATGGAGACCACGAGGGTTAATACCAACAATAAAGTAGCTGCTATTTTCATTAAAATCATACCCATATTGTATCATAAAAAAACGCTAAAGGAAATGAGAAACAAGGGAATTTGTAGGAAAGTCAGGCTTTTGAGATTGTAGGTGTTTTTTGTTATAATGAAAGTTATGAAATCTTATAATACCTTGAATGATTATTATCGAAAACTTTTTGGAGAAAAGACTTTCAAAGTTCCTATTGATGCGGGATTTGACTGTCCCAATCGGGATGGAACTGTAGCTCATGGTGGTTGTACTTTTTGTACAGTTTCAGGTTCTGGAGATGCTATCGTGGCACCGGATGCTCCTATCCGCGAGCAATTTTATAAGGAAATTGACTTTATGCATCGCAAATGGCCAGATGTTAAAAAGTATCTGGTTTATTTTCAAAACTTTACCAACACCCATGAAAAGGTGGAAGTGATTCGAGAGCGTTACGAGCAGGCTATCAACGAACCGGGTGTGGTAGGAATCAATATCGGAACACGCCCAGACTGCCTACCAGACGAAACCATTGAATATTTGGCTGAGTTATCGGAGCGCATGCATGTGACAGTAGAATTGGGCTTACAGACTACTTATGAAACAACCTCTGACCTGATTAACCGTGCTCATTCTTATGAATTGTATGTTGAAACAGTAAGACGCTTGAGGAAATATCCCAAGATTGAGATTGTTTCCCATTTGATTAATGGCTTGCCCGGTGAGACTCATGAGATGATGGTCGAAAATGTCCGCCGCTGCGTCACGGATAATGATATTCAAGGAATTAAGTTGCACTTGCTTCACCTCATGACCAATACACGTATGCAGCGAGATTACCACGAAGGGCGCTTGCAACTGATGAGTCAGGACGAGTATGTCAAGGTTATCTGTGACCAGTTGGAAATCATTCCCAAGCATATCGTCATCCATCGAATCACGGGAGATGCGCCTAGAGATATGTTGATAGGTCCCATGTGGAGCCTCAATAAATGGGAAGTGCTAAATGCTATCGAAACTGAAATGAGACGTCGCGGCAGTGTTCAAGGATGCAAGGCTGTGAAACAGGAGTTTGAAAATGAAAAGACCACTTGAGATGGCACATGATTTTTTGGCTGAAGTCGTGACAAAAGAGGATATCGTTGTGGATGCGACCATGGGCAATGGTCACGATACGCTTTTTTTAGCCAAGCTAGCCAAGCAAGTCTATGCCTTTGATATCCAGGAGCAGGCTTTGGAGAAAACCAAAGACCGTTTAAATGAGGCAGGTTTAGAAAATGTCCAGTTGATTTTACAAGGGCATGAGACACTCGACCAGTTTGTGACAGAAGCTAGGGCAGGGATTTTTAATCTGGGTTATTTGCCTTCTGCTGACAAATCCGTCATCACCAGACCCCAGACTACTATTGAAGCTTTAGAGAAACTTTGTCATTTGCTTGTCAAAGGGGGACGGATTGCCATCATGATCTACTATGGCCATGAAGGAGGAGATACCGAGAGGGATGCTGTTTTGGATTTTGTTAGCCAGTTGAACCAACAAGAGTATACAGCAGCCATTTATCGGACACTCAACCAAGTTAATAATCCACCGTTTTTAGTTATGATTGAGAAATTAGAAAGATATAGACATGGATAAGCAATACCTACGTGAGAAATTAGAGGCTATGCGCCAAAATTTTGTTGAGTCAACGCATCACGAGAGAGCAGTCGGGGTGCTCGACGAAGCACATATGAGCAAGAAAATGCTCAAAATCAAGAAAAAGTTAGTGGCTCTTGAAATGGAACGGTGCCAGAAAAAAATTGAGCACAAAGACTGTTCCAAGATTGATCAGAAAATCCAAGAGCAGAAGGAGATGTTTGAATTTTGTTGTAAAAAAGACTAAGGAGGGTCTAGATGACACTACTAATTTACCTGATTCTATTTTTATTAGTCTTAATCGTTTCAACTACGACCAATAAACTTTTGCCTTTTTTGCCCCTCCCCCTAGTACAAATCCTTTTGGGACTTGGCATTGGTCTTTTTTTGCCCAATACTGACTTTCATCTCAATACCGAGCTGTTTTTGGCAGTTGTTATTGGCCCCTTACTTTTCCGAGAGGCAGAAGAAGCCGATATTACATCTGTTTTAAAACACTGGCGCATCATTGTCTACTTAATCTTTCCAGTAATTTTCATCTCGACCTTGAGTTTGGGAGCCTTGGCTCATTTCCTTTGGCTCAGTCTTCCCTTAGCTGCCTGTTTGGCTGTTGGGGCAGCGCTTGGTCCGACGGATCTGGTAGCCTTTGCTTCTCTTTCTGAACGTTTTCGTTTTCCCAAACGGGTTTCCAATATCCTAAAAGGAGAAGGCCTTTTAAATGACGCTTCTGGTTTGGTTGCCTTTCAGATGGCTCTTGCTGCTTGGACAACAGGAACTTTTTCTCTCAGCCAAGCTGGGACTTCCCTAGCACTTTCTATCCTTGGTGGTTTTGTAGTCGGTTTTGTGACGGCTATGGTCAATCGTTTCTTGCATAGCTTTTTACTGAGTGTGCGAGCGACTGATATAGCGAGTGAACTCTTGCTTGAACTGAGTTTGCCTCTCATGACCTTCTTTATCGCTGAAGAAATCCATGTTTCAGGGATTATCGCAGCTGTAGTCGCAGGCATTTTGAAGGCCAGTCGTTTCAAAAAAATCACGCTCCTCGAAGCTCAAGTAGATACTGTTACAGATACTGTCTGGCATACCGTGACTTTTATGCTCAATGGTTCTGTCTTTGTCATCTTGGGAATGGAATTGGAAATGATAGCAGAACCTATCCTGACTAACCCCCTTTATAACCCCTTACTACTATTAGTATCGGTAGTTTTGCTGACATTCTTACTTTTTGCCATTCGCTTTGTCATGATTTATGGCTTCTATGTTTGGAGAACGCGACGCCTCAAGAAAAGTCTTAGTAAATACATGAAGGATATGCTCCTTTTGACCTTCTCTGGTGTTAAAGGAACAGTATCTATTGCAACCATACTTCTCATACCAAGCAATCTAGAGCAGGAGTATCCCCTCTTACTTTTTCTAGTAGCGGGTGTCACGCTATTAAGCTTTCTAACAGGTCTCTTAGTTCTTCCCCACCTTTCCGAGGAACAAGAAGAAACCAAGGATTACCTCATGCATATTGCGATTTTAAATGAGGTCACAGCAGAATTAGAAAAAGAACTGGAAGGGCATAAGAATAAACTTCCCCTTTATGCGGCTATTGATAATTATCACGGTCGAATTGAAAACCTAATCCTTAGTCAAGAAAATAAAAGCGCCCAAGAGGACTGGGAGGCTTTAAAACTCCTCATCTTGAGCATCGAAAGCGATGGTTTAGAGCAGGCTTACGAGGAAGGGAAAATCGGTGAGCGTGGTTATCAAGTTTACCAACGCTATTTGAAAAATATGGAGCAAAGCATCAATCGTAAGGTGGCTTCCCGCCTAACATATTACTTCCTTGTATCGCTCCGTATCTTGCGTTTTGTCCTGCATGAATTACTGACCTTTGGCCAGACCTTCCGGAGTTGGAATGACAAGGAGCAACGTCGCCTTCGAGCTATTGACTATGATCAAATATCCGAACTCTATCTAGAGAATACGGAGTTGATTATCGAAAGTTTGGAAAACCTAAAAGGAATCTACAAGAGTAGTCTGATCAGCTTTATGCAAGAGTCTCGTCTACGCGAGACGGCCATTATCGGTAGTGGTGCCTTTGTCGAACGTGTTATCAATCGCATCAAGCCAAACAATATCGATGAAATGCTAAGAGGTTACTACCTAGAACGTAAGTTAATCTTTGAATTCGAAGAGAAGAAATTGATTACAACCAAGTATGCCAAGAAATTACGGCAAAATGTCAATAATCTTGAGAATTATTCTCTAAAAGAAGCCGCAAATACCCTACCCTATGATATGATGGAATTAGTCAGAAGAAATTAGTTTAGAAAATCAACTTGTATTAGGAGGATTGCAACATGAAAAAGTGGTGGAAAGAGCTGATGGAACGGCCCTTGTTGAAAGCTTTTTTACATTTTTATCAAGCTTCCGATAGTGAACTGACCAGTGTTGCGGTTGCTTACTATTGGTTGATTTCAATCTTCCCCTTGCTGATGATAATGGTCAATATTTTGCCCTATTTTCAAATTCCGATTTCAAATTTTTTGCTCACCATCAAGGAATTTGTACCAGATACAGTCTATGATGTGGTCGCAAAGATTGCCCGAGAAGTCCTGACTCAACCATCGACTGGTTTGCTGAGTTTTGCAGTCTTGTCTGCCCTCTGGACCTTCTCGAAATCGATGGATTTCCTCCAAAAAGCTTTTAATAAGGCCTATGGAGTGGCCAAGAGCCGAGGAATTATCTCCCATCAATTGATGAGTTTACTCGTCAGCTTTGGCTTGCAAATTCTTTTTGCCCTAGCCTTATTTTTGAGTATGTTTGGACGTATGTTGCTCAACCTAGTCAAAACTTACTGGCAATCAGACAGTCCTTTCTTTGATTATCTACAGGACTTTACAGGCCCTTTGATTTATGCCTTGCTCTTTACCATCTTGGTCATGCTCTACTATTTCCTTCCAAATGTCAGAGTCCCTCGTATTCGCTACGTTTTTCCTGGTAGTATCTTTGTTTTACTGACTCTTGTCTTTCTTTTGAATATTTTTTCTGTCTATTTCAATAACTATGTCAACCATCTGGTCGATGTCCGATTTTTTAGTTCCATTATCGTTGTGGTCATGATGTTTTGGTTTATTCTCATCGCAAAGATTTTAATTATCGGAGCAGTTATCAATGCCAGTGTGCAGAGTTTGAAGGATCCAAAGTTTCGTGGTAATACATTCATTTTAAAAAATGAAGAATAAAAAAAGACGCTTTGTTTTCAAAGTGTTTTTTTTATTGCATTTACAACAAAAATGTGCTATTCTATCATCATAGATGCGAAAGGAGGAAACATGTCGTTATTACGCGAAATCGGAATTATAGCCCGTGCCTTGGACTCTATTGCCAATATCGAATTTCGTGATATAGACCTAGCTCGTGGTCAGTATCTTTATTTGGTGCGAATCAAGGAAAATCCTGGGATTATTCAAGAAACTTTATCAGATTTGCTAAAGGTTGATCGCTCAACAGTTGCCCGTTCCGTTAAAAAACTGGAAGAAAAGGGATTGATAGAGCAAAGAGAAGCTGTGGATAATCGGAAAAATAAGGAGTGGTTTGTCACTGAAAAAGGAGAGGCACTTTATCCTTTTATCCTTGCTGAACATCACTATTCAGAGAATTCTGCCCTAAAAGGATTTTCCAGGGAAGAGGCCAGGGAACTGGAGAGCCTACTAATTCGGGTTAGAAAAAATATTACAAGTGATTGGGAAATGGTTAAAAAAGGCCAGAAAAGAAATTATTCTTAATGAGAGGTGAAAGATGAAAGTTATCGTTGAAAATGAATTTTGGAGCTTGTTTCCAGAAGCACAGATTAGCGTTTTAGTAGTAAAGGGATTAGATAATACAGTTGATGAAAGCAAGGATCCCTATTTCAAAACCTTGCTAGATAAAGGAGCTAAACGAGCTGAGGAATATATCTCAGATGATAATTTCACACAAAATGAAGTCATTCAAGAATGGCGTCAGGCTTTCAGCAAGTTCAAAACGAAAAAAGGAGCACGCTCCTCTATAGAAGCTCTGCTTAAAAGGGTCAGTCAGGGAAGAGAGTTTAATCCCATCAATCCCTTGGTAGACATCTATAATAGTGTCTCTCTATCTTATGCGGTTCCCTGTGGTGGCGAGGATGTGAACAAGATTGTAGGCAATCTTCATCTTGGTCAGGCTAAGGGAGGAGAACCTTTCTTTCCACTAGGAGCTGAAAACGATGCGTCTGCTTTACCTGAAGAAATCATCTATTATGATGATGAAGGAGCGGTTTGTCGTTGTCTCAACTGGAGAGAGGCACAGAGAACCATGTTGACGGAAGAGACAAAGGATGCTGTCTTAGTGATTGAAGCGATCAATGCTGAACAGGCAAGACGTGCTCGGGTTGCCATGGAAGAATTACAGGACTTGGTAAAGGACTACTTTGGTGTTCAAGGCAAACTGGTTCATCTAACTTCTGAGTCCCCAGAAATTACACTTTAAACAGAAATAGCCCTGTCATCTCTTAGGAATAAACTATCCTAAAGAAATGGCGGAGCTATTTTTAATAGATAAACATGGCATCACCGAAACTGAAGAAACGGTAGTGTTCTTGAATAGCGTGCTGGTAAGCATCTAAGACTAAGTCACGACCTGCAAAGGCAGAAACTAGCATGACGAGGGTTGATTTTGGTAGATGGAAGTTGGTTGAGAAAGCATCGACAACCTTCCATTCGTATCCAGGTTTGATAAAGATATTGGTCCAACCAGAATCTGCTTGGATTTGCCCATCAAACTTGGAACCGATGGTTTCCAGTGTGCGGATAGAAGTGGTTCCAACAGCAATAACGCGTCCACCATTTTCCTTGACAGAGCGAAGGGTGGCTGCTGCTTCATCAGAAAGTTGGTAGAACTCTGAGTGCATCTCATGTTCGTCCAGATTGTCAACAGAAACGGGTCTAAAGGTTCCTAAACCAACGTGGAGGGTCAAATAAACCAAATGGACACCCTTGGCTTGGATTTCTGCGAGCAGTTCTTTGGTGAAGTGCAATCCAGCAGTTGGTGCAGCAGCAGAGCCACTTTCTTTAGCGTAGACGGTTTGATAACGTTCACGATCATCTAGTTTTTCGTGGATATAAGGCGGTAATGGCATTTCTCCTAGACTTTCCAAGACTTCTAGGAAAATTCCTTGGTATTCAAAGCGGACAATACGGCCTCCATGGGTCAATTCTTCCATAACGACAGCGCTGAGGTGACCATCGCCAAAGTTGACACGAGTACCGACCTTGAGGCGTTTGGCAGGTTTGGCTAGGACTTCCCACTCATCACCAACAGTATTTTTGAGAAGGAGAAGTTCCACGTGGCCTCCTGTTTCTTCCTTTTGACCATAAAGGCGAGCAGGGAGAACACGGGTGTCGTTCATAACAAGAGCATCACCAGGTTCCAACATATCAATAATAGAGTGGAAGTGTTTATCCTGAAATTCTCCCGTTTCCCGGTTTACGATGAGGAGTTTAGAGGCATCTCGTTTTTCAAGTGGTGTTTGGGCAATCAATTCCTCAGGTAAGTGGAAATCAAAATCAGCTGTATTCATTTTTTTCATCATTCTTTCTAACTTCTAATCTTATCCATTATAACATGTTTCAAGTTTGGACGCTCTTTTTTTGGAAATTAAATCGTTTTCACTTGACAAAAATTGGTCTATACCATATAATGAATATAGAAATATGGAGGATATGAAATGAAAGTTATTAAAGTTGAAAATCAAGTCGAAGGTGGAAAAGTAGCTTTTGAGATTTTGAAGGAAAAGTTGGCCAATGGCGCTCAAACATTGGGACTTGCGACAGGTAGCAGTCCGCTTGAGTTTTACAAGGAAATCGTTGAGAGTGACCTTGATTTTTCAAATCTAACCAGTGTAAACCTTGATGAGTATGTAGGACTTGACGGAGACAATCCTCAGTCTTACCGCCACTTTATGCAAGAACACTTATTCAACCAAAAACCATTTAAAGAAAGTTTCTTGCCTCGTGGGATTAAGGACAATGCTGAAGCTGAAGTAGAACGCTACAACCAAATTTTGGCTGACCATCCAGTTGATTTGCAAATCTTGGGAATAGGTCGCAATGGACATATCGGATTTAATGAGCCAGGAACTGCCTTTGATAGCCAGACACACCTTGTAGACCTAGACCAGTCTACAATCGAAGCCAATGCTCGCTTCTTTGACAAGATTGAAGACGTTCCAACTCAAGCCATCTCAATGGGAATTAAAAACATCTTGGATGCCAAGTCAATTATTCTCTTTGCTTACGGTGAGTCGA
>CAJPSM010000052.1 GCA_905373305.1 uncultured Streptococcus sp.
ATGTTCTCCTAAAAAATGTATGAATTTAGGCGTTCTAAAAAATTCTACCGCATACAATCTTCAGTTTTTACTTGACAAGTGTCGTTATAAATAATAGAATAGTAGAAAACTTTTAAAGCAGTCCAGAGAGGCAGCTAAGGTTAGACAGTGAAAGGGTGGAGACTACCCGTTTTTCGTGGAACCTAGCTGCTAGCAGGTTCCTTTTTTGAGCAATGGACTGTTAGCAAAGAATAGGAGAAAAGAATGCGTGAGAGTCGCCCGGTCATTGCTCTGGATTTTCCAAGTTTCGAGGAAGCCAAAGAATTTTTAGCCCTTTTTCCAGCAGAGGAAAAACTCTATGTCAAGGTAGGAATGGAAATCTATTATGCAGTAGGTCCAGAGGTTGTTCGCTATTTGAAATCATTGGGACATAGTGTTTTTTTGGATCTCAAGTTGCATGATATTCCAAATACGGTCAAGTCAACTATGAAAATCTTGTCTAGTCTTGGGGTTGATATGACCAATGTTCAGGCTGCAGGTGGGCTTGAAATGATGCAGGCTGCGCGTGAAGGTCTTGGTGATCAAGGAATTCTTATCGCGGTGACCCAATTGACCTCAACATCTGAGGAACAGATGCAAGACTGTCAAAATATCCAGACTAGCCTGCAAGAGTCGGTCATCCACTATGCGAAGAAAACAGCTGAAGCTGGATTGGATGGAGTGGTTTGCTCAGCCCAAGAAGCCCAACTCATCAAGGAAGCTACAAACGAAGATTTTATCTGCTTGACACCAGGTATTCGACCAGCAGGTGCTGAAGCAGCGGATCAAAAACGCGTAGTGACCCCTGGTCAAGCTTATCAAATCGGTAGTGACTACATTGTAGTAGGCCGTCCAATCACGCAGGCAAAAGACCCTGTAGCAGCCTACCATGCTATCAAGGAAGAATGGACACGCGACTGGGTCTAAAGCGTATTTGATTATAGATTTAAGGATAAGAAGGAGTATACCATGACACTTGCTAGAGACATTGCTAGCCATCTATTGAAAATTCAAGCGGTTTATCTCAAACCAGAAGAGCCTTTCACTTGGGCATCTGGTATCAAGTCACCTATTTATACGGATAATCGTGTGACCCTAGCTTACCCAGAGACTAGAACTTTGATTGAAAATGGTTTTGTGAATGCTATCAAAGCAGCCTTTCCAGAAGTTGAGGTGATTGCAGGAACTGCAACAGCGGGGATTCCTCACGGGGCTATCATTGCTGACAAGATGAACTTGCCTTTTGCCTACATCCGTAGCAAACCAAAAGACCACGGAGCAGGCAACCAAATCGAAGGCCGTGTAGCTCAGGGGCAAAAAATGGTGATTGTAGAAGACCTGATCTCAACTGGTGGTTCAGTTCTCGAAGCAGTAGCAGCTGCCAAGCGTGAAGGAGCAGATGTTCTCGGTGTAGTAGCCATTTTTAGCTATCAACTAGCAAAAGCAGATAAGAACTTCGCAAACGCAGGTGTGAAACTGGTGACTCTCTCAAACTACAGTGAGCTCATTCACCTAGCTCAAGAAGAAGGTTATATCACACCAGAGGGATTAGATCTCTTAAAACGCTTTAAGGAAGACCAAGAAAATTGGCAAAGTGCCTAAGACATAGAAAATCAGGTAGTCACTAGGATTACCTGATTTCTTTTTGTGATTTCATTGGATCTTAGTCTACTTTTCCGCCTTCAACAACTAGATCATCTGCTTTAGCAGCGTCACCGTAGGTTGGGTGAAGTGTCTTTTCATAGGCTTTGTGGAAGAAGTTTTCTTTACCAAGTTTTTCAATTTCTTGGTTGATGTAGTCAAGAAGTTCTTGATTACCCTTTTGAACTGCTGCCGCAATAGTATCTGGGTCACCGAGGGAAGTAATTCCTACTTCAAATCCTTTATTTTCGAGGGCCCAAGCTAAAACCTCAGTATTGTCAGTTGAGAAGGCATCTCCACGTCCGTCAAGAAGAGCCTGGTAGGCATCACTATATTGGTCGTATTTTTGGAGTTTTACTTCTGGGTGATTTTTCTCAAAATATGTTTCAGCAGTCGTTCCTTTTGTGACAATCAAGGTTTTGCCTTCTAATTCTTTAACGTCCTTAATCAGCTTATCCTTAGGTGATACGACACCGAGTGATACTTTCATGTAAGGAAGGGCAAAGTCTACTTGTTTCTTACGTTCGTCAGTGACTGTGAAGTTAGCGAGTGTGATATCCACCTTGTTTGAAATCAAGTATTCAGCACGGTTGGCAGCATCAACTGAGACGTATTTGACCTTCACGCCCAAGTCTTGAGCTAATTGGTTCCCCAATTCGATATCGTAACCTTGGTAAGAACCGTCGTTATCAACGTAACCAAACGGTTTTTTGTCTCCAAATACGGCGATTCGAAGCTCACCACTTTTTTTGATTTCGTCGATAGTGCGGGCCTTGGCGGTTGCTTTTCCTGATGAAGCATCAGAGCTTCCACCTGAGCTACAAGCTGTGACAAAGATAAGGGCAAAGGCAAGTGCAAAAACAGCTAGGATTGGTTTGAGTATTTTCATAATAATCTCCTTTATTTATTATAGATATGAGCCAAACTGGCTAAAGTCAAAGACGTTTAAAAATTCCTGTGCTCGTTTGGTTTGTGGGTTGGTAAAGAAGTCTTGAGCAGTTCCTTCTTCAGCGATTTTCCCTTGGTCGAGAAAAATTATCCGATCCGCAATGGCTTGGGCAAACTGCATTTCGTGGGTTACCAGAATCATGGTGCGTCCTTCTTGTGCCAAGTCATTGATGAGTTCCAGAACCTCACGTACCATTTCTGGATCCAGTGAAGCAGTCACTTCGTCAAAAAGGATAATTTCTGGATGCATGAGAAGGGCGCGGACAATCGCAACCCGTTGCTTTTGTCCACCAGATAATTGGCGAGCGAAGCTGTGTTTTTTATCTAAAAGGCCGACACGTTCCAGTAGTTGCAAAGCCTCTTCAGTGACTTCATTTTTGTCTCGTCCCTGAGCTTTGATAGGTCCTAGGATGAGGTTTTGAAGGACATCTAGGTGAGGAAAGAGTTCATAACTTTGAAAGACCATACCGATTTTTTGGCGAACTAGGTGAAAGTTTTTCTGATTGCCAATAATAGATTGTCCGTCCAGAAGAATATCTCCCCCCTGTATTGTTTCTAGGCCATTGAGGCAACGGAGGAGGGTACTTTTCCCGCATCCAGAGGGTCCTAGGATGACAACAACTTCCCCCTTTTTGATATCTAGAGAGAGTCCTTGGAGGATGGGATTGTCTCCAAAGGATTTTTTTAGTTCCTTTATTTCTAAAATAGTTTCAGACATTTAATTCCTCCAATGTTTTTCTAAGTGACTAGATAGTTTGGAAATAGGAAAGCAGACCGCAAAATACAAGATCAGAATAGTTCCATAAATCCAAAAGGAAGCAGTTGGGATGGTCAGGCGATTGCTATCAATGATTTGTTGCCCAACCTTGGTAACTTCAACAACCCCAATCAAGACAACCAAGGAAGTCGTTTTGATCATCCGAGTGACAAGATTGATGGCTTGTGGTAGTAGTCTTCTCAAGACCTGTGGGATGATGATGTAATAGTAAAGTTGGAAGTTTGTCAAGCCTAGAGCCTGTCCGCTTTCAAACTGATGTTTAGGGAGGGAAGTGATGGCTCCACGTACCAAGTCTCCCATTTCAGCTGTACCCCAGAGGGTAAAAACGATAATAGCCGAAGTCTCACCTGAGATATTGATATTAAAGTTTCGAGCCAATCCAAAGTATACGATAAAAAGTAGTACCAGTTGGGGCATGATACGAATAAATTCCAGATAAAAACGTGTTAAAAAACGAATAACTCTAGAATGGGAGGTCATGATGATTCCCATGACTGTTCCGAAAATCATTGATAGAAGGACGGAGAGAATAGAAATTCCGATCGTGACACCCAACCCTTGTAAGATTCGCAGGAGATTATTTCCCTGAAAGAGTACTTGCATTCCCGAATCCTGCATGGCGGAGCCTCCTTTCTATCCAGCTAAAGAGTAGAGAGATGGGTAGAAGCATGATAAGGTAAGCAACTACTAACATGGCCAGTGCAATGTCTGTCTCATAATAGAGTCCAATCAAGTCCTTGGCGACGTACATGAGGTCGGCCAAAGCCACTGCTGAGAAAACAGAGGTTTCCTTGATGAGGAAAATGACATTGGCGCTAAAAGACGGTAGGGCTACCGCAGTTGCTTGCGGAAGAACCACATGGCGAAAGACCTGTACAGGTGTCAGACCGATAGCTAGGCCAATTTCATGCTGGGTTTGACTGACGGACTCCAGTCCACTTCGGAAAGATTCTGCCATATAGGAACCCCCTAAAAAGACCAGTCCCATAGTGGCACATACTTCCGAAGACAGGACAATCCCTATTCGGGGAAGCCCGAAATAGAGGAAGAAGAGCTGAATCAAAAGGGGCGTATTGCGTGACAATTCTATATAGGCTGTTGCTAACTGTGAAAAGATAGGAACGCGATAATGCCGGATGATACTAACAATTAGACCAACAAGAAAAGAACCCAAAATTCCCCAAACTGCAATATGCAAGGTCAGAAAGAATGCCTTCTGATAGAGTGGTAAATATTGTTCAACAATGGACCAATCCAAAATAGAACCTCCTATCTAGAAATAATACTGTTATTGTAGCATTAAAGGGCACGTTTGGATAATATGAATTTTTTATCACAATGATAGAAAAAATTTATCATGGCTATGAGTTGAAATTTCCAGACAAAATTTTTGAAAGGAATCTGAAAAAGAGTTAAGATAGTTTATGTAAGAAAAAGTAAACGCTTACTTATCAAGGAGGACACTTTATGTCATACAAAACAAGCAATGCAGAAGGACCTGTAGATTTTATTAACACTTATGATTTGGAGCCAATGGCGCAACAAGTCATTCCTAAAGCTGCCTTTGGTTATATCGCTAGTGGAGCAGAGGATACTTTCACTTTACGCGAGAACATCCGTGCCTTTAACCACAAACTCATCGTTCCACATACGCTTTGCAATGTTGAAAATCCAAGTACAGAGATTGAATTTGCAGGTGAAAAATTATCTTCACCAATTATTATGGCGCCTGTTGCGGCTCATAAATTGGCAAATGAGCAGGGGGAAGTAGCTACTGCGCGTGGTGTGCATGAATTTGGTTCTCTTTATACAACCAGCTCTTACTCTACCGTTGACCTTCCAGAAATTACGGAAGCTCTTCAAGGAACACCTCATTGGTTCCAATTTTACTTTAGTAAGGATGACGGCATTAACCGCCACATCATGGACCGTGTGAAGGCTGAAGGCTACAAAGCGATTGTCTTGACGGCGGATGCAACTGTAGGGGGCAATCGTGAGGTCGACAAGCGCAATGGTTTTGTCTTCCCAGTTGGTATGCCGATTGTTGAGGAATACCTGCCAGAAGGTGCTGGAAAATCAATGGACTTTGTTTACAAGTCAGCCAAACAACGCTTGTCTCCACGCGATGTAGAATTCATCGCTGAATACTCAGGTCTTCCTGTGTATGTCAAGGGACCACAATGCCGTGAGGACGTTGAACGTTCGCTTGCCGCAGGTGCTTCTGGTATCTGGGTAACCAACCACGGTGGCCGCCAAATCGACGGTGGACCAGCTGCCTTTGACTCGCTTCAAGAAGTAGCTGAAGCAGTTGATAAACGTGTGCCAATTGTCTTTGACTCTGGTGTTCGTCGTGGTCAGCACGTCTTTAAAGCTTTGGCTTCAGGAGCAGACTTGGTAGCTATTGGCCGCCCTGTGATCTATGGTTTGGCTCTTGGTGGTAGTGTTGGTGTGCGTCAAGTCTTTGAGCACTTAAATGCAGAATTGAAGACAGTCATGCAATTATCTGGAACTCAGACTATTGAGGATGTCAAACACTTCAAACTCCGTCACAACCCATACAACCCAACCTTCCCAGTCGACCCTCGTGACTTAAAATTGTATTGATAAAGAAGACAGCCTCCAGCTTATGTGGAGGTTTTTCTTCGTATATAGGAAGATTAAATCGTTATCAGAAACTATATAAATATATTTTTCAGTCAAATATCTTGCTAGGACTTTCAAATTCTGTTATACTGGTCCAGTAATTAAATAATAAAGACATTTGGGGTGCTTTAGGCTGAGATGATACCCATTGAACCTGATACAGTTAAGACTGGCGAAGGGAAATGTGAAAAGGTTTTTTTCGTATGTTGAAAGAAACTGTCTAATCTTGTAAGGTAAACTCTAATTCTCGTTTGTAATTGGAGTTTTTTTGTTTATCAAAAGAGGATAGGCTTGACGGCAAGCCTTTCGGTAGCTCACCTTGAATGCCCCACTTTTCTTTAAAAAAGGAGTTTTTTATGTTGAAAAAATGGCAGTTAAAAGATGTTATCTTGCTTGCTTTCTTGTCTATCTTTTTTGGTGGCGTTTTTGTGGGTTCAGGCTATCTGTTTGATATCCTCACTCTGATTTTAGCCCCTCTTGGTTTACAGGCTTTTGCCAATGAAATCCTCTTTGGTCTCTGGTGTATGGCTGCGCCCATTGCGGCTATCTTTGTTCCAAGAGTCGGAAGTGCAACGATTGGAGAAGTTCTCGCTGCGCTTGCTGAAGTCCTTTATGGTAGCCAATTCGGCCTAGGCGCCCTTTTGTCTGGCTTGGTTCAAGGTCTGGGAAGTGAATTTGGTTTTCTTGTGACCAAGTATCGCTATGAAAGTTGGCTCTCTCTAACTGCCAATAGTATTGGGATTACGCTTTTTAGCTTTGTCTATGAATACATTAAATTAGGTTACTATGCCTTTTCTCTTCCTTTTGTCCTTTCCTTGCTTGTGGTGCGCTTTATTTCTGTCTTTTTCTTCTGTACCATCTTGGTTCGTGCCATTGTCAAACTCTATCATCAGTTTGCGGCCGGAGGCAAGGCGTAGATGGGGCTGGAACTACG
Organism: uncultured Streptococcus sp.; assembly: GCA_905373305.1. Lineage (GTDB taxonomy): Bacteria > Bacillota > Bacilli > Lactobacillales > Streptococcaceae > Streptococcus. The sequence continues at coordinate 6,963 of CAJPSM010000052.1, forward strand.
GGGGATTCAGTCCGCAATCTTTTCGGAACCGATTGATTTTACTTTTCATGCGCAAGCTTTTACCTTGTTAGTTGGGAGCAGTGGTTCAGGAAAATCCAGCCTCTTTCAAGTCATTGCCCAAGTCAGTTCTCTTCCCTATAGTGGTCAAGTCCTGATAGATGGGAGCGAGGTCAGTCAGCTTTCTATCATCGCACGTGTCCAGAAGGTTGGCATTCTCTTTCAAAATCCCAATCATCAATTTACCATGGAGAACTTGTTTGAGGAGCTGATTTTTACCCTGGAAAATATCGGCCATCCTGTTCAAGAGATTGATGCTAAAATAGCTGAGGTGGTTCGGCAATGTCGTTGCGAGACAATCTTGCACCGTCCCATTCATCAGCTATCAGGTGGGGAAAAGCAAAAGGCTGCGCTAGCTGTCCTCTTTGCTATGAATCCTAGGGTCTATCTCTTGGATGAGCCCTTCGCTTCCATTGACCGCAAGAGCAGAATCGAGATATTGGAGATTCTAAAAGAGTTGGCCTCTAATGGGAAGACAGTCATCCTGTGTGACCATGATTTAACAGACTATGAAGCCTATATCGACCATATGGTGGAGCTAAGAGATGGACAACTAAGGGAAGTGTTTCAAATTCCTTCCTCTGAGATGACACAGGTTGTTTCAAAGGAAGTTGTTTCTAGCCAAGAACTATTTCATATGGATAGTGTGACTTGTGAGCTGGATCATCGCCCCCTCTTTTCGATTGCTGATTTTACTATCTACCAAGGAATTTCCTGCATCTTGGGTGACAATGGTGTCGGGAAATCAACCCTCTTTCGGTCTATTCTTCAATTTCAAAAGTATAAAGGGCTCATTACCTGGAAGAGGACAGTCCTGAAAAAGAAAAAGAGTTTGTACCGTGACCTAACGGGTGTTGTTCAGGAAGCTGAGAAGCAGTTTATCCGAGTCAGTCTGAGAGAGGAACTGCAATTAGATAGTCCAGACTCGGAAAGAAATCAGCGGATTCTCCAAGCTTTACGATATTTTAATCTGGAGCAGGCGCTTGATAAGAGTCCCTATCAATTAAGTGGTGGTCAGCAAAAGATTCTTCAGCTTTTGACCATCTTGACCAGCAAGGCTTCTGTGATCTTTCTAGATGAGCCATTTGCTGGTTTGGATGATAGAGCCTGCCATTATTTTTGTCAGTGGATTGTGGAGGACAGAAATCAAGGGAGAAGTTTTTTGATCATTAGCCATCGTTTAGATCCTTTGATCTCTGTGGTTGATTATTGGACAAAGATGACGAGAGAGGGTCTCAGCCATCTTCAAGAAGTGACCATCAGCAAACCTCTCCCATCTCTGAACAATGATACTCTAGGGGAGGTGAGGTAGCATGATCAAAGTAGCAACCCAGACACCGGTTATCAGCCTCTTCTTTCTAATTTTATCCTTGGAAACATCCTTCATTCCCTCGATTGCTCTGAATCTTTCGGTAGCCGCATTTTGCATACTCTTTTTACTCTATTACCGTCGATTTAAAATGTTGGCTTGGATGATTTTGCTCGCCATTTTGCCCTCCTTTGCTAACTATTGGGCAGTTCAGTTACATGGGGATGCTTCGCAGGCAGTGATACTTGGAACGAGGGCCTTTGTGACGGTTTGTATCGGTCTTGTCTTTGTTTCTAGTATTTCCCTAAAAGAGCTTCTCTTGTACTTGGCTCAAAAGGGGTTATCGCGTTCTTGGGCCTATGCCTTAATTGTGGTATTCAATGCATTTCCCCTAATTCAACAGGAAATCAAGTCTCTCAAGGAAGCGTGCTTATTGCGTGGTCAAAAACTGCATGTTTGGTCGCCCTTGATTTACAGTAAGGTTCTGATGACGGTTTTTAGATGGCGCCATCTTTACCTGAGAGCTCTATCTGCGCACGGATATGACGAACATGTACAGTTGGAGAATAGCTATCGGACTTTTTATATTTCGCAGAGAACAAAATTGATCTACCTACTTTTCTTTTTATTGCTTCAAACCAGTTTATTTCTATAAAGGAGTTATTATGGAATTTACAGACATTGCGATGGAATTATCCAAGGAAGCTTGGCAGGCTTC
>CAJPSM010000053.1 GCA_905373305.1 uncultured Streptococcus sp.
AAAGAAAGGAGAAAATATGCCAGATATCGCAAACGGTCGCGAAAGAGTTAATGCTTTCTTGAAAGAGAAAGGCATTAAAAAAGCAACTCTAGCGGTTGCTTACGGCTTTAAGCGACAGGAAGTGACAAACATTCTAAGTGGAACGACAAAAGGTCCACGAGCGAACAGTTTCATTCTTCAGGTTATTGAAGATTATGGGATTGAGTAGCACAAAAAAGCACCTAACGAAGTCAGGCGCTTACTAAAATAACTAACTGAATTATAACACGAAAGGAGCAAAAATGGAAGCAGTTGAAATCGTAAGAATTAAAGATGTAATCATCGAAAAGGTTTCGGCTAATGATGAAGAATTAGAACACATCTTTGGATGCTCGAAACGGCAAGCAGGAGACATGAGACGAGAGATGAAAAAATTGCCTAGTCAACAAAAACATCTTAGAAATGACGGCCAGCTTGTCACGGTTAAAGGATTTGATGAATACTTACAATATCGTGGGACTCAAGCTTGGAAAAAAGAAATGGTAAAAAGCAAGAAAATGAGGTCAGTCGGATGAACCTACTAGCAAGAATTAAAAACTACTTTTCGGAAGAGGTCGAGGAAGCCAATCTTGACTGGAAAGAGGTCGCTTTGGATCTCAATCAATCACTAATTGAAACACAAGAAAAACTTCAAGAAGCGAATCAAGAAATCGCAGACTTGAATAAAATCGTAGCAATCTACAAGGGAAAGGAGAATGTAAAATGATGGAGTACTTATATTTCGTGACCATCGGAGGAATCGCGCTCTGGTCTCTGGTGAATACGCTGGATGATCACGCTGAAATGAAGCAGAAAGAGCGCCAGATGGTAGCTAACAATGTTGCACGGATGAACCTGAGAAATTCAGATAAGCAATTTACATATGATGTAGAACCGCCTGTAGGGCTAGTTAAGGAGTAGAAACATGACGCAAGCTGAACGAATTAGGGAATATTATAGAGAGCACCCTGCTGCCTCATATGATGAAGTGGCTGAGGTCGTTGGTACAACAAATAGTAATGTGAGAGCGAACCTGGCAAAAGACATCAAGGCAGGCAGATGCGTTCGCTTGGAAGATAAGTCATACGACTACTCGCCTTACTATAACCATACACAGGCACTCACTGAGTTGGTTGATTGGAAGAATGATACTAGACGTGAGTGGGTGGATATGCTGACAAGAGCAGCAGAAAAAGAAACGGATAGCAACGTTATGCGTTTGCTAATCAAAGAAGCTAATAAATTGATGAAAGAGGTGACTAAGTAGATGGTTCGAAATAAATTATCAGATTTAACCAATACTCTTTTCGCTCAGTTGGAAGCATTGGACGACAGGGATCTTACTGCTGATGAATTAAAGACCGAGCTTCAACGGTCAAAACAGATGGTCGCTATTTCAGGTCAAATCCTTCAAGCTGGCCAGTTGGCGTTAGATGCCGAAAAATTCAAAGACAAGGTAGGTGAAGTCAATGCCCCGATCGCTTTGCTGGAAGGATGAGTACACGGAGTACATGTACGAGATATGCCCTGGTCGATTAACTCCTGAAGTAACCAGGTTACTGAATGAGAAATTTGGTACGAATTACAACAAGACTCAAATAGGCGGTGTGCGTAAACGTTTAGGCTTGCTTGTTGGTGAAGCTTATCAAGGTAAATTGCTGACTAAGGAGCAACACGACTACCTTGTGTCCATCCAAAAAAATAAGATTTCTCGTGATGTCGCAAATGAAATGAACCAAAAATTTGGCTTATCACTAACTGAGAAACAGATTAAGAGTTATCGGAGAAATAATAATCTACATAGTGGGTTGACGGGAAGATTCGAGAAAGGTCAAACCCCTCACAATAAGGGGAAGAAGTATCCCAATATGCCAAAAAACAGTGGGCAGTTCAAAAAGGGTAATAGACCTCCAAATTATGTACCTGTTGGCACTATCAACTACACAACAGACGGTTATCCAAAAGAAAAGATTGGAGAACCTAATCAATGGGTTTTGAATCATCGCAAGGTCTGGGAGGACAATTTTGGTACGATACCAAAAGGGTACTCAATCGTTTTCCTGGACGGAGATAAAACAAACTATGATATTTCAAACCTAGCTTGTTTATCTAAAAACGAAATCGCTAGAATGAATCAAAATCATCTATTCACGTCCGACGCTGATTTAACTAAATCGGGGATTGGACTAACAAAACTTACAAATAAAATTAGAGAGGTAGAAAAAAATGGCTAGTTTATACGAACTAACAGGGATTTTTAAACAAATCAATGATATGGAAGGGCTGGACGAAGAAACAAAAGTTGACACTCTGGATTCGATTGATTGGACTGATCAGTTCGAGGAGAAAGTCGAAAATACGGTCAAGGTTATCAAAAATAAAGAAGCTGATAAGAAACAGCTCAAAGAAGAGATTGACCGTCTGACTGCACGATACAAGTCGATTGATAATGACATCATACAGCTTAAAACTGGCTTGCAAGGTGCTTTTGAAATCACCGGACATGACAAGGTTAAGGGGTTACTTTTTACTGTTTATCTGGCAAAAAATCAACCTTCAGTCATTGTGGATGAGGATCTGCTGCCTAAGAAATATTTTGTAATTGCAAAAAAACCTGACAAAAATGTTATCAAGGAATTGCTGAATGCAGGTAAGAAAGTCAAGGGTGCTACCTTGCAAGAAAGTAGAAGTTTGAGGATTAAGTAATGGAATTGATGAATAAAACACGAGTAACAGATTCACTAGCAGTTGTGATTGGACCAGAATCAATTGAAGTACTTGTTACTGAAGGCTTTCTATTTGATGTTGCGATTCGTTTTGTGAAGGTGGATGAAACAAATCTTGATCAAGGGAATGAAAAGCCGGTATTTACTCCAGAGTACAAGCTGGTCACAGTCGCTAAATACAAGGAAAAACCTATCTTTGAATCGGAGGAAGATATCCGAAGATTCGAAAAACAAGCAAAAGAAATTAAGGCGCTATTTGCCTTTGCAAAAGTGAATAAACAAAATTGGTTTAACACGGCCCTTTATCCAGGAGTGCTGACTGAGAAAGTTGGTGTTTGATGAAAATTTTAGCAATTGATCCATCAAGCAACAAAATTGAAACCAGTACAACAGGGATTGTAATCTTGGATAATGCAAAGCTGGTTGATTATTGGGTGGTCCCTTATGGTGCCCAAAACTTCAAAGCCTGGTTCAAAGAGATTGGTCGTAGTCTTGAATTCGACATAGTGGTCGTTGAAAAATTCGAAGTTAGGGACAATGATTATTCCAGGGACAACTCGGTTGTAGAAACTATTGCAGCCATTGAACTTTGCTATCCGGACTTGGTTCTGCAGCGTAACGCAGGTTATCAGACAGATATACCAAATGACTTGCTGAAAGCTCTTGGGTTATGGTCCTTTGAAAAAAGCCATCACAATGATGTGAGGGCAGCTGCAAGGCTTGGACTATTTTATGCTCAACGGAATGACATCGAGGAGGTGATTGTGGACATTGGCAATCGAATTACGCAAATGGCAAGCTGAAGCAGTTAAACGAAGCGATCGTAATTGCCCTGGGATTTTCCTTGAGGCGTATGGAGGGCGTGGTAAGACCATCTGTGCTTTTGAAATAGCAAAGCACAAGTCAGCAAAAAAAGTCCTGGTTATCAATAATCGACTAGCTATCCTGAACGGATGGAATAGCACTTATCAAAATCTAGGATACAACACTGATTTTGAATTAGAAACGATGACGGACCGCAGATTGCAGAACAGACTTGCAAGTGGTGAGTCTATTGAGTGTGATGTGTTCATTATTGACGAGTGGCAGAATATGTCTAGCGATTCCAACGTGAAGGCCTATCGCAAGGTCAAACGTGGCTATACAGTTGGACTATCTGCAACCCCGATCAGGAAGAAGGGGCAAAATTTCTACCCTCTAGAAAAAACATTTTTTGGGATGGCTGATCCTAATCAAAGGGAAAACTGGCAACTAGCCCACGGCAAGATGAAGTATTCCAAGTTCAGCTATTCTAAGCAAGAGTGGGATGACTTCCGAGACTATGAAAACTATGTAAGCAATCTGCCCAACTTTTTTCGATGGGAGGAAGTCGAAGCCATTGAGGAAGCAGAAGAAAATAACGGATTTGAGGTTGTCTTTGAACCTATCTGGTGTTTAACTGCTAATCCGGAGGAATTAGAACAATTTAGAAAATTGAATATTGTTGGAAAAGATGGTAAGTACGCCATGGCAAAACAGACATTTGGCCGAAAAACTTTCGAACGATACTTAATCCAGACTGGTTTTGAGGTTGACTTTCCAAAATTGAAAGCAGTTAATGCAGATACTCCAATGCTACTTCAATTGGATCTTCTGCTGGCCAGTAAGACAGAAATGTTGATAGTTAGCAAATCCAAGCAGATTGTAGAGGTCATCAGAGAGCGGCACCCAGAAATTGGTATTTGGACTGGAGACAAGAAGGACTCCTTAGAACAGACAAATGTGGTTGCTACAAGCCAGGTTTTGGGTGTAGGAGTTGATGGCCTTCAGCATAAATTTAAAACTATTGTGGTCTTAGACCCTGTTAATCCATCTGATGGAGATTATGACGATTATCGCCAACTTTTATGGCGAGTAACAGGCAGCCGTCAACAACATGACGTGCGTGTCATTGAATTTTATTTTTAAGGAGAATCAAAATGAAACTTTCAAGTGATTATATTGTAATGCGTGACAAACAAAACGGACATTTTTTAAATGAACTCAAGAACAAGCGTTCTTCATTAGCTACTCAGGCCGGTTTTGTGGATGATATTCGAGGCGCTCTTACAATGCCATATGATTGTTATCTTGAACAGAAAACAGCGCTAAAAGCATTGGCTAAAACACACGGAATGGAGATTGTTCGGGTTAAGGCTACATTTGATCTAACTTATCCAAATGGTGGCGATGTTCAAAAAATCGAGCGTCAAAATACTAAGCCTGATTTGTTTGATCTATTGAGAAGTTTATAAAGGGGAACTGTATGGTAACAAAACAACAATCCCCAATCTTTGTCACTTTACAGAGCATTCAGCAGAGTTTAGTTGCTCCAAAAGGACAGTATAACAGTTTTGGGAAATATAGCTATCGAAGCGCAGAGGACATCCTAGAAGCGCTGAAGCCAATCTTGCAGGAACACGATGCAGTATTGATTTTACAAGATGGAATTGTGCAAATTGGCGACAGGTACTATGTCGAAGCAACTGCGACTCTTTATGCAGTTGGTGAAACTATTGGGACTACAGCCTATGCTAGAGAAGATGATAGCAAAAAAGGGATGGATGGTAGTCAAGTTACAGGTGCTGCATCCAGCTATGCACGTAAGTACGCGCTAAACGGACTCTTTATGATTGATGACAATAAGGATCCTGATACGGATGAATATCATAATCAGAATAGCCAAGCAGGCCGTACGTCGCAAAAACCAGCTCAAAAAACAAATAGCCAGCAAAAGCAACCGGCTAATGCTCCAGCTAAAAGTAACGGAGCCAAAACAATTACAGGAGCACAGGCTAAAGCCATTCGGACAGAACTCAAAAATATGGCTGAAGCTACAGGGAGTCCTGCTGCAACAATTGGAAAATGGTTCATCGATAAAATGGGTGTTGATAAACCTGAAAGCATTCCAGCTGATCGATTGAAGGAAGCTCAGAAGATTATCGCAGATGCGAAGAAAGCGAGAGGTATTGAGTAATGGGATATACGGAACTGGGGCGCAAACGTCCGATTGAATTACAGAGTGCTTATTATGATAAGCTCCTAGTTTATCAGCATCAAGGTGAGATTTGGGGTGTATGTTATAAGCACGGAGAAATTGATTGTGTTTACAACTACACTAAGAACGATTTCTTTTGGCTTGAAATTTTAGATATGTCCTTAAAAGAAATTGTTACTAAAATTATCAAGCCTTTGAAGAGAAATAACCCTGGATTATACTCATTTCATGAGAGTACGTTCAGTAGAATTTTGGAGGTAATAAAATAATGATTAACAATGCTGTACTTGTAGGGCGCATGACCCGTGATGCTGAACTCCGCTATACACCGCAAAATGTAGCAGTTGCGACTTTTACTCTTGCAGTAAACCGTACATTCAAGAGTCAAAATGGCGAACGCGAGGCTGACTTTATCAACTGCGTTATGTGGCGCCAACAAGCCGAAAATCTTGCAAACTGGGCTAAAAAAGGCTCACTTATCGGGGTGACAGGCCGTATTCAGACTCGTAGTTACGATAACCAGCAAGGACAACGTGTCTACGTGACAGAAGTCGTGGCTGAGAATTTCCAAATGTTGGAAAGTCGCAATCAACAAAGTTCGAATGATACATTTGGGAATGGCAACCCGATGGATATTCAAGACGACGATTTACCATTCTAAGGAGTTACTAAATGGGAATGAAAGAACATGCCTTGGCTTATCAAAAAAAAGGATTTTCGGTTATTCCTATTAGTCCTTCGAATAAGCAACCGATGATCAAATTTGCTGATAAACCAGCTATGACTGCGCAAGAAATTGAGGATTTTTGGAGTCAGTATCCGGATAGCAACATTGCTGTTCGGACTGATAAATTCTTCGTTATCGATGTGGACCTGCACGGAAAGGCTAATGGCTATGAGAGTCTGGCTAATTGGGAGCATCTAAACTTGATAACTCCAACCCTGCAGGCGAAGACAGCTAGTGGCGGCAAACATATTTTTTATTTTAAACATCCTGATGTGTCTATGACCCAGATGATTGGCTTTCTGCCTGGTGTAGATATCAAAGCACATCCAAACAATTACGTACTGGTAGCTCCGTCTAAAACTCCCAAAGGTGTCTATACTTGGGACAAGAAAAAGTCCAAAGAGGGGGGCACGATGGTCACGGCTAGTCGATCTCTTGTTATGGCCATTAAGAAGGAATACAACAAAAAGAACTCTGGTAGTGACCTGGATAATATCTACTATCAAATCAGCAAAGGTGCTGGTAAACGAAATAGGACAACTGAATTATTTGAAATGGTTGTCCTAGGTTTCGGCGATGAAGGCAGCAGAAATGATACACTTGCAAAATTTGTAGGGGGGCTCTTGAGCAGATCAGTAGAACCGAACTGTATACTGCAACTAGCAGAAACAGCCAATAACAATTCGGTAGAGCCTCTTAGTCACAAAGAATTAAGTAGGACTGTCGAATCGATGATCAAGAAACACATGAGGGGGGGTGGCCATAATAGGTGATGTTACGAATATTTCAATCAAGCAATTTTCGCGCAGAAAGAAAAAAATCTTAAACGAAGAAGGTGAACAGATTGAGATTGAATCTATTGTGGCTGACAGTCCTAGAAATGTTCTGCTTGCAATGAAAAGCGATAACAAGCTCAATGACTTTCTCAGGCACAATGAATTTACTGGTGAACACGAAATCGTGGAGGATGTCAAACTGGATGCTATCCAGTTGAGGAAGGGGCAGCTACCGTCTGCCTTCGAATCCTACCTAAGCGTGTATTTAGAAAATCACTTCAAAACAGTCTTTAAAGCCGGAGCGTTAAGGGACGGCATCGAAGCGTTCTTTGCAGAAAAAACCTATAATCCGGTCAAAGAATACATGGAAAATGCCTATGAGTCCTGGGACCATAAAGAACGACTTGCCCAGGTATTTCAAACTTGGTTGGGTGCAGAAGACAGTATCTATATCCAGAGAATAGCTGTCATGTTTTTTGTTGGGGCGGTCTCTAAGGTTTTTAATCCATGGGTTAAATTCGACTACACGCTAGATCTTGTCGGTGGTCAAGGTGCTGGAAAGACCACTTTCTTGCAAAAAATAGCTGTCGATTGGTATACAGATTCAGCTAAGGATTTTATGGACAAAGATAACTATGAGATTATGCTGAAATCACTGATCGTCAACGATGATGAGATGGTTGCTTCTAGGAAGACCACTTTTGATGAGTTAAAAGCTTTCGTGACTAAAACAGAACTTTCTTTCCGTAGATCCTACGGTCGAAGGGCCGAAAAATTCCCTAAAAACTTTGTGATCGCAAGGACCAGCAATAAAATTGAGTACCTGGGAGACAAGACTGGCGAGCGGCGCTTTCTGCCTGTGCTGGTGGATGCAGGCCAGCAGTTTGTAAAGCCATTTGATATGACCGATCATGATGTGCTCCAGCTTTGGGGTGAAGCAGTCGCTATTTACAAAAAAGGATTTATCCTTACCTTTGATGATGAGTTCGAAAATGAACTTGCGGTCTATAAGGAGCGCTTCACTTATAAAGATGAAGCCGAATCGCAAGTATATGACTATCTTGAAATGCTGGTTCCAGAAGAATGGGAAGATTTCTCAGTCACTCAGCAACATCAATATACCTGGTGCTACTTCAATGACGGTAGCTATCGCAATGAGTCCGGTCTGCTATATGAAGGTGTGAAGCTTCAATCGAGTGTATCTGCTAAACAGATATTGAAGAATGTCTTTGATATCGATAGCGCAAGAGGTGAAAAGATTGCTAGGAAAATCAAGTTGATTATGGACAACAATCAGGATTGGGAATACAAAATAAAGAAGGTTAAAGGTAAGACACTACGTGCATATTTTAGAAAAAATATACAAACAGAAGTGATGTAACCTTAGTGAAAATGATGTAACCTTTTAGGCAAAAAATGGTCAAAAATCGTGCTTCGGTTACATCAGGTTACATCATTGATGTAACCGCAAGAAAAGTCAATTATATCAATGGTTTGAGTGCTGTTTTTGATAAAATTTTAAAAAAAGTGATGTAACC
>CAJPSM010000054.1 GCA_905373305.1 uncultured Streptococcus sp.
TCAACACTTCATTATAGCGTATTGTCTTGATTTTTCAAGTGCTGGCTTCAGAAATTCCCAAAATTTCACGAATTTCTGCCAAACTGAGACTCGCACGCGACTCCGTACCATCTAAAACTTGGGAAACCAAATGTTTCTTTTGTTCTTGAAGTTCTTGGATCTTTTCTTCAATGGTTCCCTTGGTAATCAAACGATAGACCTCGACCATCTGCTCCTGCCCCATGCGGTGGGCTCGTCCGATAGCCTGGGCTTCGACAGCGGGATTCCACCAGAGGTCAACCAAAATAACCGTATCAGCTCCCGTTAGATTAAGACCAACACCACCCGCCTTAAGGGAGATGAGAAAAGCATCTCTTTCTCCCTGATTAAAGGCCTTGGTCATCTCCTGTCTGTCTTGAGCAGGAGTTGAGCCCGTGATTTTGAAGGAAGTCAAGCCCAAGTCTGGGAGTTCTTGCTCGATTTTTTCCAACATTCCTTTAAACTGGGAGAAAATCAAGACCCGATGCCCACCAGCAGCCACTTGTAGCAATAAATCTCGGAGACTATCCAATTTACCACTGGATCCTTGGTAATCGTCCATGAAGAGGGCTGGCGTATCGCAGATCTGGCGCAAACGCATGAGACCAGATAAGATTTCTACCCGACTTCTCTGGAATTCTTGATCTGTCACTTGAGCTAGGCGGTCTCGCATCTGTTGCAACTGGGCGAGATAGATGGCCTTCTGCTGGTCTTCCAGTTCATTTTTATAGACGACTTCGATTAGGTCAGGCAGTTCTGTAAGGACTTCTTCTTTCTTACGTCGCATGACAAAGGGCTTGATAAACTGCGCCACTCGGTCAGCCGGTAATTTCATAAACTCCTTTTTACTTGGCAAGAGCCCTGGAAGCACAATTTGAAAGATAGACCACAACTCTCCTAGATGGTTTTCTATGGGCGTACCTGACAATGCAAAGACTGCTGGCACCACAAACTGGCGCAAACTCTGAGCAATCTTGGTTTGGGCATTTTTCATGACTTGGGCTTCATCTAAGAAGAGAAAATCAAAGTCCATCTCTTGATAAAGCTCGCTGTCTTGACGAAAGGTGGCATAGCTAGTTACATAGATTTGGTGATTTTCAGAAAGAATCGCTTCTCGATTCGCTTTCAAACCATGCACGACAGTCAAATCCAACTGTGGGGCAAATTTTCTGAATTCATCTGCCCAATTGTAGATCAAACCTGACGGCGCCAAAATCAAGACCCGACTATCTTCGGTCACCTGACTAGTTAAAAAAGCAATAGTTTGCAGTGTTTTTCCCAGTCCCATATCATCTGCCAGAATGCCACCAAAGCCATAGTGGTGAAGCATCTGAAGCCAACGGACTCCCTTTTCCTGGTAGTCTCTCAAACTCGCCTGCACCCCTATATCTCCTAAAGGAAAATCCTCTGGATGGGTCAAATCATGAGCTAAATGCTGAAATTCCTCTGTGAAGGAGATCCTATCTCGACCTTCAAAAAGCTGAGAAAGGCTATAAGCAAGAGATTTTCGAGCTTGAAAAGAACCATCTTTTAGCTCAACCCCCAGTTCCTGCAAATTTTGACGAATCTGCTTGGTTTCCTCATCAAAAAAGTACACTTGGTCAGAAGAACTGATATAGAAATCCTGATTGCTGGTCAGGGCTTTAAGAGCTTGATCAATCTCTTCTTGGGCAATCCCTTGGAAATCAAACTGAATCTCCAACAGTCCTCCCTTGGACTCGATCTGAACCTGAGGAGCTTGGACGCTGTAGAGCTGATTTATCTCATCAGACAAGAAAACCTGACCCAACTTCTCAAAAGCAGGAATCGTATGGTGAAAGAAAGAATAAACTGCCTCTGGCTTCAAAGCCTGTCTCCAAGACTGAAAATCAGCCTCAAAACCAGCCCCTAAACAGACTTGAAATAGCTGGTTTTCCAAGACAGCATCGCTTGAAAAAGGTAATTGTTCCAGCTGTTGACGACTAGTCACCTTAACATCTCCATAGTCAAATTGGATATCCAAGCGGATGCGACCATCATCCTCCCTATCAAAGTAAAAGATTGGTGAGAAGGGTCTGATTTGCAAGCGCTCAGGAGCAGAAACTGTACCCAGTTGCCCAAACAAAGGCAGACAGGCGGCCAAACGGTCACGATCACTGTTGTCAAACTGGAGGCATTTTCTCCCTCTTTCCTCCTGAGGGAGCTCCTTGAGTTCCTTCAAAAGAGTTATCTGATTAGGGGTCAAGAAATAAACATTTCCTTTACGAAAGAGAATCGCTCCCCCATAGAATACGTTGACTCGCTCAGTTTCAGAGATTTCCATCTCAAAATACTCGGGATGCTCCCTCACAGAAAAAGTGAAAAGTCCCGCATCAGGATCTAAATCATGAAAGAGAAGATTTTCATAACTAATAATCTGGTGTTCGAAATGAAAATCTTCCAAGTTCATCAGCAACTCCACCCCCTGCTCAAAAAAGGTCAGAGGGAAAAAGAGGTGACGACCTTGATTAGGGAAAAAGAGGTCTTGACTCAGTCCCTCCTCAATCAAGCCACGTAAAAAAGTAAGAACTTCTTGACTAGCTGTATCAAAAGCATCCCAAGACAAGTCATTTTCATAGTGTTTCCCAATCATGTATGGCTTTCGTTGGACCAAGACCTTCAAAAAAAGAGGGATATCACGAATGACATAATATTTTTGACTATCAACTAAACCGATTCGGAGAGTCCAAAGGAGGCGATTGGTTCCAGCTTCCACCTGGCCTTGAGCCGACAAAGTGTAGATTTTCTCTCTCTTCTGAGGTTGGATACGCTCCAAAAAACTATCACCAAAACTAACCTTGGTTTCGACCTCTTCTTGCTCTTCATGTCCTTTTTCTAAGGCTTGTAAAATCACCTGGCCTTCTTCATCGTTCTTCAGATAATGCTCGAGCGCTGCTAGGTGAACACAGTAACCTCTTTTTTGGAAAAAATCACAAGCACAAAAAACAAGATCATCCTCTAAACTGTAGCGCAAGTCTTCTCCCGCCACACGAGTATAGAGGCGATTCCCCTTTTCCTTGATGATCTCAATCTTGCCCTTCTCATAGAGAGTAACACCCTCCATGCGCAACTTTCCTGGAATCAATTTAGCCATAGTTACCCCTTTATCTTATCTCTTCATTATACCACATTTTCCCCTATGAAAATAGCCTTCTAGGAAGACTTTTCTCCTAGAAGGCTGGATTTTTAAAGTGTAGCAAAAGTGGTCACGATGCGTTGACAAACCTCTTCCAATACTGACTTCGGCATGGCTACATTGAGGCGGGCATGAAGAGTTCCCTCCTCCCCAAAGTCCAAACCTCTGTTCAAGATGACCTTGGCTTCATTCTTCAAAAGCTCTTGCAAGCAATCATCCGTTAGATCATAGGCTGAAAAATCAAGCCAGATCAAGTAGGTACCTTGTGGTTTCATGACCTTAATCTTGGTTTCGTTGCCCAAAACATCCACTACATAGTTAATGTGGTCCTCGATGACTTCTTTTAACTCTCCTAACCAGTCCTTGCCATAACGGTAGGCAGCTTCTGTCGCCAAATAACCCAAACCTGAGATCTCATGCTGGTTATTGGCCAACTGGCGTTTTTGGAAAGCCACACGAAGCTTTGGATTTTCAATAACTGCATAGGAATTCTTGGTCCCAGCAATATTAAAGGTTTTAGTGGCACTACTCAAGATAAGGGCAAAGTCTTTAAAAGTTGGATCAATGGTATTAAAAGACTGGTGTTTGTGACCAAAAAGGGCCAAATCTTGGTGAATCTCATCTGAAACCAACAAGACACCGTGTTTTTGGCAGAGATGACCAATCTTTTCTAACACTTCCTTTTCCCAAACACGTCCACCAGGATTGTGAGGATTGCAAAGGATATAAAGCTTCACATCCTCTTCCACTATATCCTTCTCCAACTGATTAAAGTCAATCTCAAACAGCCCATCCTTTTCCACCAAAGAATTGGTAATCAATCGGCGATTGTTCAGTTTGACACTGCGAGCAAAAGGTGGATAGACTGGTGTGTTAATCAGAACAGCTTCTCCTTCTTTTGTAAAGGCTTGAATGGCTGTTGAAATAGCTGGTACCACTCCTTCGATAAAGACGAGAGCATCCTTGTCAAAGTGATACCCGTGTTGACTGGCTTCCCATTCTTGAACCGACTCAATCAAAGCGTCGCTTGCATAAGTATAGCCATAGACCAACTGATCTGCGTAGGCTTGTACAGCTTGTCGAACTTCAGGCAAAACCACAAAGTCCATATCTGCTATCCAGGCTGGTAGAACTTCTCGATCAGCTTCCGCTTCTTTCCATTTATAAGTATGGTGTCCAAAACGATTGGGCAGGCTTGTAAAATCATATTTTCCCATATCTATCTTATCCTTCCAAAGCTTGGCGCAAGTCCGCAATCAAATCTCTAGCATCCTCAATTCCGATTGACAAGCGCAAGAGGTCATCTGTCAAGCCATAGGAATGGCGCACTTCTGCTGGAATATCAGCGTGAGTCTGAGTCGTAGGATAGGTGATCAGACTCTCCACCCCACCCAAACTTTCCGCAAAAGAGAAGACCTTGAGACTGTTCAAAATATGAGGAATACGTTTCTCATCCACTACTTTAAAGGAAATCATTCCCCCACGACCAGTATAGAGAACTTCCTTGACTGCTGGAGAATCCTTCAAAAAGGAAACCACTTCTTGGGCATTCGCTGTAGAACGTTCCATACGCAGAGACAAGGTCTTAAGACCACGAATCAACTGATAACTATCAAATGGAGACAAGACCGCACCTGTCGTATTGAGATTGTAGAACAGTTGTTCATATAGTTCTAAACTATTAGTCACAACTACCCCAGCCAAGACATCATTGTGCCCTGCTAGGTATTTGGTGGCTGAATGAAGAACAATATCTGCACCATCTTCAATCGGTCGTTGGTAAATCGGACTGTAGAAGGTATTGTCTACGACTACTTTGGCACCCTTAGCGTGAGCTATTTGGGCTAGTTTTGCAATATCAAATTCTAACATCAAAGGATTGGTTGGCGTTTCGATGTAGAGAACATCCACATGATTTTCCAGCTCAGCAATCAACTCTGCTTCAGTATTAGCATAGGTAAAATGGAAACGGCCTTCTTGCTCCACTTGGTTGAACCAACGGAAAGAACCCCCATACAGATCGCGCACAGCCAAGACTTTACTTCCCACTGGAAAAACACTAAAAGCCAGTACAATCGCAGCCATACCTGAGCTCGTCGCTAGGGCATAGTCTGCTGATTCGATTGCAGCCAAGACTTCCTCCGCCTTACTGCGAGTTGGGTTTTTAGTGCGGGTATAGTCAAATCCAGTAGACTGGCCAAACTCTGGATGCTGATAAGTTGTTGAAAAATGCAGTGGCGTCACCAAGGCACCTGTAGCCTCATCTGATTTGATACCCGCCTGGGCCAGAATTGTGTTAATGTGTAGTTCTTTGCTCATACAATACCTCCAAATCTATAATAACTATTGTATCATTTATTTTCAGCAAGTCATTTTCTTCTTTTCAAGAGCTAGTTATAGTTTCAAACTATACAAAAACGATAGTTCCTTGAGAAACTATCGTTTTTCCTGTTGAATAGACTGATTATTTAACGTGTTTTGCCAGTTCTTATTGGGCTTTTTTATTTGATTCTTCTTTTTCTTTCAGCCATTTTTCTTTAGCTTTTTCATACTCATCAGCCGTTACAGTCTTATCTTGTAACTTGAGGTACTTGTATGATTCCACACCCTTATTTCCTGCTTGTGAGAATGGTGCTGAGAATGGAACTGTCTTTCTCAAGCTAGGTGTTCCACCAAGGGAAACGTTTGGAATTGCAAGGGCGCTATCAACGAGCCAAGCTTGAATTTCTGCATATTTTTCATAACGTTTCGCTGGGTCTTGCTCCTTGTTAGCTTCTTCTAACATTTGAGTGTAAGTATCCAGACCAACTGCCTTAGCCTTGTCATTGACCTCACCTGGTTCTAGACCAAGGTTTTGCAACATACCGCCGTTATTGACATTTAGGATATCTAGATAGCTTGATGGATCCAAGTAGTCCGCACTCCAACCGCCATTATAGATATCAAAGTCTTTTTGAGCTGCCGTTTGAGCGAGGTAGCTAGAATTATCGAAGTCATCTGTTGATAATTGTTGGATATCAATAACCACATTCTCAGCTCCTAGAACAGATTCGATGGATTGTTTCAAAGAACTTGCTTCAAGTACACCTTTTTTAGCTGATTGGTCAACTGATACATCCAAGTGAATCGGGAATTGCACACCCTTAGCTTCCAATTCTTTCTTAGCTTCTGCAAATTTAGCTTTAGCCTTGTCAGGATTGTAGTATGGGTCTTGTGCATCTGCAAAGTTGATTCCTTGCCATTCTTGACCATAGTTGACCATCTTTTCTGAAACAACATCGCCAAAGTCTTTTCCGTTGATACTTACAAATGTAGGAGGTACCACTAGGTTACGAATAATCTTCGTTGCTCCATCTTCCCCTTGAGATTGAGCTCCATAGGCTGTACGGTTATAAGCATAGTTGAAGGCTTGACGGAAGTTTTTATTCAGAACTGCTTCTTGTGTTGATTTCTTTTCGATATCTGAGGACTTAGAAGTGAAGTTATAAGATTTTCTGTCCAAGTTGAAGTTCAAGTAATAAGAAGTTGCAGTTTGCATACTATAGATGATGTTATCCTTATTCTTCTCTTTAATTCCTTCAAAGCTTGAGCTATTTGGATAGAGACGCGCGTAGCTGTAGACACCTTCTACAAAGTTACGAGCTAGGGCATCTTGGTCACTACCATCATAGTAAGTCAATTTCACATCGTCCACAAAGACATTTTTAGCATCCCAGTAGTTCGGATTTTTCTTGTATTCGATAACAGATTTTGAAACAAAGGACTTCATCAAGAAAGGTCCATTGTACAAAATGCTAGAAGGGTCTACCTTACCAAAATCATCCCCTTTTGATTTCAAGAAATCCGCATTGACAGGGAAGAGAATGGTTGAAGTTGTTTTAGAGTTCCAATAAGATTCTGGACGTGTCAAAGTGTACTGAACTGTTTGGTCATCAATCGCCTTCACACCGACAGTTGAAAAGTCTGTTGTTTTACCGTTGATATAGTCATCCAAACCTGCTACAGAGTCTTGAACCAAGTACAAGGCTTCAGATTTTTTATCTGCCGCATATTTCAAACCTGTCACAAAGTCTTGAGCAGTTACAGGTGCGTATTCTTCACCTTCGTATGTATACCACTTGGCATCTTTACGAAGTTTGTAGGTATAAGTCAAACCGTCCTTGGAAACGGTCCAATCCTCTGCCAAAGATGGAACATAGTTACCATATTGGTCATTTTCCATCAAACCATCTACCAGATTGGTAACGATATCATTAGTTGTTGCACGGTTCTCTGCTAGATAGTTCAAACTAGATGGATCACTAGAATAGACATAGTTATATGTTTTAGATGAACTTGCTGAGTTCCCACATGCGCTTAGTAGGATACCCGCGCTTAACACGACACTTGCCAGTGTCAGATACTTGGCCTTAGACTTTTTCATTTCCAGAACCTCCTGTTTTAGATATTTGCCTTATTATACAGCTTTAGTTTTATTTAGTCAAGCAATTCCTGTCACAAAAGGTCGAAATTATATTATTTTCTCTACAAATTTTAGAATTTTATCTATTTCGTTAGGTATATGCAATGAGTAGTGTAATATTTTTACCTCTTATTCCTAAGTGCTTTAAAAGCTGCCTTGTAATTTGGATATTCTTTTTGACTGTGATTCATAAACAGTAAGACATCATTAAGTTCTTTGGAAGGTTTAGAAATGGAAATCCATCAAAAATAAAATTGATGGGGTATCCACTCCTTTTCAGACGCTATTTCAAACTTTTCTTAAATCTAAATCCTATATCAATAATATCCTTGAATCCCTTCATTTCAATACCAAGTTGGAAGCAATTAGTAAGAATATAAGATGTCTAGTATTTGATTTTCAAAATTTCAAAAATTTAGAATGATAATTCTCGTTACTTTGAATGTTAGAAAAGAGAGAACCAATCTGATCCTCTCTCATGCTTAGTTAGATGTCACCCTCTACAGTTGACAAAGAGTCAGCCAAAAACCCCAGATAGCCTTAGGCCATCTGGGGTTCTTGTTTTTTCATCGCTAAAATGATATCAACAATTCCATTTTAGTCGATTTTTGGGACTTAGTCTTCTAAATCCATTTCAGAAGCTGCTGATTTCTTCTTCTTGCCAAGAAGAGAGGCAGTTGCCAAGGCAGCTACTCCTAATCCAAGACCAGCAAAATGGTTACTTGCAGTTCCTGTATTTGGAAGTTTTCTACCGTTTGAACGTCCTGGTCCAGCAGGTTGTTGTGCAGGAGCTTGTGAGTGGTTCAATGCACTTGAGATTGAAGCACTGTCAAACAAGCTAGCTGAGGTACTTGCGCTATCGCTCAAGCTTGCTGAAGTTGAGGCATTGCCTGAACCACTACCTGAGTTGTTGCTTGCGCTGATTGAAGCAGAAGCTGATTGGCTTGCTGATACAGATGCTGAAGTGCTTTGACTTGCAGATACTGATGCGCTAGCTGATTGACTAGCTGAGCCATTGCTTGTGCTTGTTGAACCTGAACC
>CAJPSM010000055.1 GCA_905373305.1 uncultured Streptococcus sp.
GTCTGGGACGTTCAAGCCTACTATATCGCTCAGGCTGCGGTCAATGCTACAGTAACTTTCCGCCCAGACGTGATCGTCTTTGGTGGTGGCGTCATGGCACAGCAACACATGCTGGACCGTGTACGTGAGAAATTCACAGCTCTTCTCAACGGCTACCTACCAGTACCAGACGTGCGCGACTATATCGTGACTCCAGCAGTCGCAGGAAATGGTTCTGCAACACTTGGGAACTTTGTCCTTGCTAAGAGTGTCGCAAAATAAAACAAAGAAACCATCCGCTTGGGAAACCAAACGGATGTTTTGTTTGATGAAAATGTTTTTGAGCCTTTCCTTAAGTGATTACGGACGGTAGCGACTTTCTTCGAAATTCCATACCTAAACTTTGAGTCTAATGTCTCAAAGTTTCCGAACACCTGAAACCATTAGATTTCAGGTGTTTTTATCACGGTGGAAAGGCTAGATAAGTCCTAGCTTCACTATCGAAAAGAGGCATGATTTCTATACCAAAGTATACTTAGTATCAGGCTATAGTCTATCCATGCTCTAAAAATCTGCTTGGGCAACCAAACGGATTTTTCTATTCTCAAAACATCTGCCAGAAGAAATCAATAATATAGGTCAAACCATAAGTGTAAACCACTAGGGTAAAGGGCTTGGTCAAAATGATAATAATCATATAGCGCTTGAAGGTCATCTTGGTCAGTGCTGCCAGCATACAGAGAAAGTCAGCTGGGCTAACTGGCCAGATCATCATAAAGATAAAGAAACGATCGAAACGATTGCCCTTATCTAGCCAACCGATGTATTTGTCATAGGTGCGCTTGCTGACGACGGACTGGACAAAGGCAGCTCCATAGAGGCGCACGAGGTAAAAGATAATGGCACAGCCAATCACGATGCCGATATAGTTATAGATAGTCCCGATGATGTGGCCGTAAATAAAGACCCCAGCCACTGAGGTCAAAGCTCCCGGAATGATCGGAACGACGGTTTGTAGGATCTGTAAAAAGATAAAGAGTGGTGGTCCCCAAACTCCAGCTTGCTGGATAAAGGCCGATAGGGTTTCCTTGGACTGTAAAACACCCGCCTGATAGGCCCAAATACAGAAAATCAAGGTGCCGACTCCCCCGACGATAGATGAAATATTGATGACTTGCTGTAGAAGGGGAGAAACAGCTTTCATTTGCTTATCCTGTGACATGTAAACTCCTCATAGATAGTATGATTCTACTATACCATATTTTATGGAGAAAAACTATCTGGATTATCTGACTGGAGAAATAAGTGTGGTAAAATGAGAATAAGAAAATGACGGTATAGAATGAGGGGTATCATGTTAGGTTTAAACTTTAAAGGAAGCTGGCGCCAATATCAAAAACAGGTATTGGATCGTTTTCAGGACTATCAAGCAGACGGTCATGTTCATCTAGTGGCTGCTCCAGGGTCTGGAAAGACAACCATTGGTATCGAGCTGATCGCTCGTTTTGGCAACCCAGCCCTTGTCTTGGTTCCAACTGTCACCATTCGTGAACAATGGGTAGATAGGATCCAAACAGCCTTTTTAGAGAACGAACAGAAGATTTCAGATCTCGTTTCCCAAAACTTAAAGGAGATGAAAGCATTAACGATTGTGACCTATCAGGCTTTTCATAGCGCTATGAACCAATTGCAATCACAAGAAGATGGAGAAGCAGAGGATTTTGTGGGGTTTGATTTGCTTGCAAGTCTAAGAGCTCAGAAAGTTGCTACTCTTTGCTTGGACGAATGCCACCACCTGCGCAATGAATGGTGGAAAAGTCTGGAAGTCTTTCGCAAGCAGTATGGACAGTTGCAAGTCATCTCCCTGACAGCGACACCACCTTATGACAGCGAGCCTGAACTCTGGGAACGCTATATCCGAATGTGTGGGGAAATTGACCAAGAAATCACGGTACCTGAACTAGTCAAGGAAGACACCCTCTGCCCTCATCAGGATTTTGTTTATATCTGTTCACCAACAGCTGAAGAGTCGGAACACCTCAGGCAGTTTGAAGATAGAAAGTGGGAGTATATCCATCAGCTTTTGGTCAATCCTGACTTTCAAGCTCTAGTGTCAGGTTCAAAGGTACTCAAAGGGGATATTTCATCTGATTTGCTCTTAGAAGATCCTAAGTACTTGTCGGCTATTTTGATCTATATGCATTCTCAAGGCTTGACCATTCCTGACTCTTTAGAGAATCTTTTGGGGGCGAAACGTCTGCCTCAGGTGAACTTCTACTGGCTGGAGACGCTGTTGCAGAGCATACTCTATCAGACACCAGATTGGTATGAGGATCCAGATGGATTTAGGGAAAAGTTAGAATCCGATTTGAAAGCACGGGGGTTGATCGAACAGCGACAGGTTTCTTTAGTCAAGTCCAAGTCTAGGGACAAGATTTTAAATCAGTCTTTGGGGAAATTGTCTGGTATTGCAGATATTTTTCTGACTGAGTATAAGAGTATGGGACAAGATTTGCGACAACTCGTTTTGGCGGATTATATTCGCAAGGATTTTGCCACCTATCTGGGAGATAATCAGGCAACCATTTCTCAGTTGGGTGTTCTCCCTTATTTTGAAAGCATACGTCGAAAAGCTCAGGAGCAAGAGATACCTGTATCTTTGGCTGTCTTGTCAGGGAGTGTCGTTATTTTGCCTACCGATGTGGTAGCAGAGTTGAAGGAACTCTTGCCTCAGGTTCCTCTTAGTTTTTCGTCTATTGGTCAGTTAGACCAAGAGGATTATGTGCTGGTGGGATTCCCTAGTATGGCTAAGGGTATTGTAGCGGCGGTGACGGAACTTTTCCAACGCGGTCGGATCCAAGTCCTAGTCGGAACCAAATCTCTCCTCGGAGAGGGTTGGGATGCTCCTTGTGTTAATTCCCTAATCCTCGGAAGCTTTGTGGGGAGCTTTATGCTAAGTAACCAGATGCGCGGGCGTGCCATTCGTATCTGGCCGGGACATCCAGAAAAGACCAGTAACATCTGGCATCTGGTAGCCGTTCAAGCGCAAGTGCTCATCACTCTTCCTGGTGAGGAGCCAAGACCAGAGAGCAATCAGGATCTGCAAACCTTGTCTCGTCGTATGGAACATTTTCTTGGACTGGCCTATAATCAGGAGAGTATTGAGACCGGTTTGGATCGTTTGGATTTTCCAAAGTCCCCTTTTAAGAAAAAGCAAATCAGAGAGTATAACGAACGGATTAAGATGTTATCCAAGGATCGAGCAGGTTTGCGCAAAAAATGGTACGATTCTCTCGTAGTGGCAGATCAATTTGAGATTGTCACTGAAGTTGCGACTCAAAAACAGAAGATCCCAGTCATGCTCTTGCTTGATGCATTAAAATGGGTTCGCATGTCATTGCTGCTGTTAGCAGTGGATTTATTGGTTTTGTTGTTTAGAATGAGACTGACTGGAGTTTGGTGGCTTACAGCAGCTTGTCTCCTCTTTTTGGCCTTTGCATCTTGGCGCTACCTCTGCTATAAGAGTCCCTATAAACGTTTGCAATCTCTGGGTGAGCAGATCCGAAAGGCTTTGCTAGATTCGGGGCATCTAACGGACGATCAATCCCGTGTTCAGGTAGAGGAGGACAAGGAAAAATATATGGTTTTCGCCTATCTCAAGGGAGGAAGCATGAGGGACAAGGAGCTGTTTGCGCAGACTGTAGGAGAGTTCTTTGCTCCAGTGGACAATCAGCGCTATCTCTTGAAGGCAGAGAAAGTCCAACAAGGTCAGTCACCTTACTATGTCGTGCCTAGTCTTTTTGACAAGCGCAAGGAGGAGGCACAGAAATTCCTCGACTTCTTAACGCCAATTATCGGACACTATCAGCTCGTCTACACACGGACAGAGGCTGGACGGAAAACCCTTCTTGAAGCTCGTATCCAAGCTCTCTCTAACAAAAACGACCGTATCTTGACTAAGAAGAAGGTTAAAAGCCAGTTGGAGTAGGGGAGGTAAAATATACCCCTCTAGAAAATAAAAAAGCAAAGGGAGAAAATATGGCAGATACAATTTTAATTTTAGGTAATGGCTTTGATATTGCAATGGGGCGAAAAACAAAGTATACAGATTTTATTGACTTTGAAAAACAATTATTCTCTAATCCAAATGAGGAGTTACTGGAGTTCCTAAAAGTTAAAAATATAAGGATTGAGAAATACAAGGATAATTTATATTTAAAATTTATCAATGAGAATAAAGCTACTCTAGGAGATAATTGGTCTAATCTTGAAATAATGATTTCGCAACTTGCAGATGCAATAATGTATTTCAAAGAAAATAATGATTTAATATTCAAAGTTACTATTACAGGACAAACTGGGTTACTGGAAGAGAAATTATCAAAAGAAAAAAATTATAGGTCAAAATTATATATTTCAGATTTGTTTTTTTCACTCTTTCATAAAAAAGGCTGGGGTTCTTTAGAAAGAGAAGTTGCATTGGATAAATTAAATAACGAATTTATCAGACAACTTGATTTACTAATTGAACTGTTAGAAATCTATCTGTCGTATTTGGATTATATAGATTTTGAGGTTCGAGGGATTGAAACAAGTCCAACAGCCCTAGATGCGATATCGGATTTATCAAATTCCTCTGTTCTAAATTTTAATTATACCAACACATCAGGTCATCTTTACGGAACTTCTGAGAAGAAAACTCATTTTATACATGGTCGAATTAATTTAGATAGAACTTTCAGTCGCATCAATACTATGGTCTTTGGAATTGAGGACAAAGAAAATGATGTCAACAGTGATTTGATTCCTTATCAGAAGTATTACCAAAGAGTTGTTAAAGAGACTGGAAGTAAATTCGAAGATTTTTTTAAACGAACTTTCTATGATATAGGTGACGCATTCGGTACTCAGTTTCCAAATTCAAAGAATATCATTGTTTTTGGTCACTCGGTTGATCCATTGGATAAAGAAATATTCCAAAAATGTTTTGAATTAGCAGAAAATGGAAAGTATGATTATAGATTTATTTTCACTTATTTTGATGAGCTAGCAAAACGATCGATTATTAAGAATCTCGCAATCATTCTTGGGAAAGAAAAACTGATAGAGTTAACAGGGAAACGTAATGTTGTATTTATAAAGAGTGATGATAAGGACCGTATGAGCAAAGAGCTACTACCTTAATAAAGTTAAGAATAGTTTATACCCCACTCGTCCTCCCTAGGTCGAGTGGTTTTTCTTGAAATATGATAAAATAGAAAAGATAATACATTAATTAAGGAAAGTAAAAATGGCAAGTAAAGAAAATGCAGAACGTAAGGAGCTGCATCGTAAAATTTGGGCGATTGCTGATGATGTGCGTGGGGCTGTAGACGGTTGGGATTTTAAACAATATATCCTAGGAATTCTGTTCTATCGTTTTATTTCAGAGCACATGGCAGACTATTTTGACCGTGCGGAGCATGAGGCTGGTGATTTAGAATTCCGTTATGCTGACTTAAGTGACCAAGAAGCTGAGCAAGATTTTAAACCAGGTACAGTTGAGGATAAGGGTTTCTTTATTCTTCCTAGCCAACTGTTTGAAAATGTTGTCAAGGATGCTTCACAAAATGAAAATTTAAACGAAGACTTGGCCAATATCTTTCAGGCTATTGAGAAGTCAGCGATTGGCTTCAAATCAGAGGACGATATCAAAGGCTTGTTTGATAACTTAGATACACGAAGTAACATCCTTGGTGGAAGTGTTCCAGAAAAAAATAAACGCCTATCTGATATCCTCAATGGTATCAATAGCATTAACTTTGGCAACTTTGAGGAAAATGACATCGATGCCTTTGGGGATGCCTATGAGTTCTTGATTTCCAACTATGCTAGCAATGCAGGAAAAAGTGGTGGTGAATTTTTCACTCCTCAGACAGTATCTAAACTGCTAGCTAGACTAGTCATGGTTGGTAAGGACAAGATTAACAAGGTCTATGACCCAACATGTGGGTCGGGTTCACTCTTGTTACAGATGAAAAAACAATATGAAGAACATATCCTAGAGGATGGTTTCTTTGGTCAAGAAATCAACATGACCAACTATAACTTGGCTCGTATGAATATGTTCTTGCACAATATCAACTACAATAACTTTGACATTAAGCGAGGAGACACCCTTTTAAATCCTCAGCATTTAGAAGAAAAGCCATTTGATGCTATCGTTTCTAACCCTCCGTATTCTGTCAAATGGGTGGGAGATGGAGATCCAACTCTGATAAACGATGACCGTTTTGCGCCAGCAGGGAAACTAGCTCCCAAGTCAAAAGCTGACTTTGCCTTTATCATGCATAGTCTCAACCACCTGTCTAATAAAGGTCGAGCAGCTATTGTATGTTTCCCGGGCATATTCTATCGTGGCGGAGCTGAAAAGACCATTCGTCAGTATCTGGTAGATAACAACTTTGTTGAAGCAGTTATTGCCCTTCCAGATAATCTCTTCTTTGGAACTTCTATTGCGACCACGATCTTAGTTCTGGCTAAGAATAAACTAGAGAACAAAACCCTCTTTATCGATGCGAGTAAAGAATTTAAAAAAGAGACCAATAACAATATTTTGACAGATAGCAATATTGAGCACATTGTTGAATTGTTCACCAATTATCAAAGTGTAGACTATAAAGCAGCTCTTGTTGATAATGAAGTGATTGGTTCAGAGCAGGATTACAACCTCTCTGTCTCAACCTATGTCGAACAAGAAGATACACGTGAGAAGATTGATATTGATGAACTCAATAAAGAAATCGCTGAGACCGTTGCCAAGATTGACCACTTGCGTGCAGAGATAGATAAGATTGTAGAGGAATTGAGCCATGGCAAATGATGTGATTCTCTATAGAACTGATGACGGGGAGTCCACTATTGAACTCCACTTGGATAATGGAACGGTCTGGCTGACCCAACAAGAATTAGCTGAGCTTTTTCAGACTTCCAAGCAAAACATTAGTAAACATATCAAGGCCATCTTTGAAGATGGTGAATTGGATGAATCAGTGGTTGTCAACTATCAGTTGACAACCACTCGTCACGGTGCAATAGCAGGTAAAACTCAGTCAAAAAAAGTCGCCTACTATAATCTGGATATGATTTTGGCGATTGGCTATCGAGTGCGTTCCCCTCGTGGAATCCAGTTCAGACACTATGCTTCGACAGTCTTGAAAGAGTATCTGATCAAGGGATTTGCCATGGATGATGAGCGCTTGAAAAACTTGGGTGGAGGCTCTTACTTTAAGGAACTTCTTGAAAGAATTCGAGATATCCGCTCGAGTGAAAAAGTCTTTTACCGTCAGGTTTTGGATCTTTTCGCGACATCTAGTAACTACAATGCAAATTCACCAGAGGCAAAGAAATTTTTTGCGACAGTGCAGAACAAGATGCATTACGCCATTCACCACAATACTGCGAGCGAACTCATCTACAATCGTGTTGATAGTGAAAAGGAGTTTATGGGCTTGACCACTTTTAAAAGAGACCTCCCTACTCTATCTGAAGCAAAAGTTGCTAAGAACTATCTGACAGAAAAGGAACTCCGCGGACTTAATCAGCTTGTATCAGGATATCTAGACTTTGCGGAAAGACAGGCAGAACGTGAAGAAGTGATGACTATGGCGGACTGGGTGGCTCACGTAGATCGTATCCTTCAGGCTACTGGAGAAGATTTGCTAGATAACAGTGGTTCTATTTCTCGTGAACAGATGAAGCAGAAGGTAGATAAGGAATATAAGAACTACCAAGCCAAGACCCTCAGTCAAGTTGAAAAAGATTACCTCAAGGAAATCAAAAGCATTGAAAATCTAGCCAAGGAAGGAGGTAACTAATGAATATCCTAGAAGAAATCCAAAACTGTCCCGTTGAATGGAAAGAGTTGGGGGAAGCATGTGATACTGTAACTGATTTTACTGCGGCAGGCTCGTTTGCTTCAAATGCAAAAAACGTCAAATATATTAAAGAAACTTCTTTTGCTCAACTTGTCAGAACAACAGATTTGAAAAGTGAATTTAAAGGAAATAATTTTGTTTATGTTGATGAACATGCTTTTAACTATTTATATAGGGTAAATCTAGATAAAGAAAGTTTGGTTATGCCAAATGTTGGTAATTGTGGAGAGATATATTACATAAAACCTGAAAATTTACCATACGAAAATAATGTGTTAGGACCAAATGCGTTGTTGGTTAGAAGTTCTAAAGAAAATAATCGATACCTATTTCATCTCTTTCAATCTGGACAATTTCAGAATGAGTTGGCGAAAATAACTTCTAATACTGGGCAGACCAAATATAATAAGACAAATTTGAAAAAAATTAGAATTCCCATACCTTCTCTAGAAATTCAAGAAAAGATCGTGCAGATACTTGACAAAATGACTGATTATGTTACAGAATTAACCTCAGAATTAACCTCACGTAAAAAGCAATATTCTTTTTATCGAGATAAACTCTTATTATTTGAGGATGAGGTCTATCAGGTTGAGTGGAAGAAGTTGAACGAATGTCTTAAAAAAGGAAAAGGAACTAAAATTACAGCTAGTCAGATGAAATTACTTCACA
>CAJPSM010000056.1 GCA_905373305.1 uncultured Streptococcus sp.
TTCGGAGAAGCTGTTTAAGGATTATCCCGATGTTCCGAGTATTATTTTACGACCTCGTGGGCTTTTTGGAATTGGGGATACCAGTATTTTGCCCCGAGTTCTCAAGCTCAGTCAGAAGATTGGTATTCCCTTGATAGGAGACGGTCGTCAATTGATGGATATGACCTGTGTGGAAAATGTCGCTCTGGCCATTCGCTTGGCGCTAGAGGCCCATCAAGCTAGTGGCGAAGTCTATAATATTACCAACGGGGAACCGAGAATCTTTAAGGATTTGATAGAAGAAACCTTGAGAGGACTTGACTATCCGATAACATACAGAAAAGTGCCGGCTCCTCTTCTGTCAGCTATTGCGAATACGCTAGAGTTTATTTACAAGATCTTGCATCTCAAAGGTGAACCAGCTCTGACACGCTATACCTATTACTTGCTAAGGTATAGCCAGACACTGGACATCAGCAAGGCGGAGCGAGACTTGGGGTATCGCCCTCAAATCAGTATTTCGGAAGGGATTGAACAATATGTCCAAGATTATCGAAAGCATTGATTATTTACCAGCAGGATACTGTACTAGCTATACAGGTTTGCTATTTAAAGGAGTCAAGAATAAAAAGATGACCTTCCCAGCTGGTGTCTTTCTGATTAAGCACAGAGACAAAGGCTATCTACTATATGATACTGGCTATCACTATGATATTAAGACCAAACTTCGCTACGCTTTCTATCGTTTGGGGACGCCTGTTCAAATGACAGAGAAGGACCAGATTTCATATTTGCTGGAAGCGAAGGGAATCAAACCAGAAGAAATTAACTATGTCATCCTATCTCATTTACATCCAGATCATTTAGGAGGGGCTAGTTTTTTCCCGAACGCTCAATTTATCCTGACTCAAGAGGTTTTTGAAGTTTATCAGAAACCCAAGCTCAAGGATTTGATCTTTAAAGAGTTTTTACCAGCTGATTTTGAGAAAAATCTAACCATTATCAGAGCTGACCAGCAACACCCGGCATTTCCCTATCGTCTGATTTGTGATCTTTTCGGAGATGGCAGTATCCTAATAGCTTCTGTTGACGGGCATGCCAGGGGGCAAGCTTGTCTGTACCTTCCAGACTCTAATCTCCTCATTGCAGCAGATCTTTGTTGGGGAATTGACCTCTTGCCTTACACCAAGCAGATGCATCTGATTCCTTCTTTGGTTCAGGACAACAAGGATGCCTATATCAAGGGGGCAGAGTTTCTGGAGGAAGTCTTGAGAGATGGTATCGAGGTAGTCGTTAGTCATGACCCTGTGGAAAGGATAGAGCGTATCATATATGAAAAAAATAACCTTTCTTAAAACTTTTATTGAAACTCGTTGGCTTCATAACTTCAAATCTCGAGAAGCTGTAGAGAACTATCAGAAAAAGCAATTATCTGCCTATATGGACTTTTTAAAACGAGAGTCTCCCTACTTTAAAAATGGAGTTCCTAGCAACTTTGACCATATGGACAAGGCTTTTATGATGGAACATTTCAATGAGCTCAACACCCAAGGAGTGGATCGAGATGAAGCTCTAGCTTTGGCCATAGAAAGTGAGAAGACACGTGACTTTACGGAACTAAAAGGTGAAGTAGCTGTCGGTCTGTCTTCAGGGACATCTGGACATCGTGGGCTCTTTATCACGACAGAGAAAGAGCGCAGTATGTGGGCAGCAGCTATCTTGGCAAAGATGTTGCCCAAGGGCCAGCTGTTTGGCCACCGCATCGCCTTTTTCCTAAGAGCGGATAATGAACTTTATCAGACAATCAATACAGCGTTCATTCGTCTAGAGTACTTTGATATTTTCAAGAATACAGATGACCATATCGAACGGCTCAATAGCTACCAACCGACCATTGTGGTGGCACCTGCCTCTATGTTGATTGAATTGAGCAAGCGTCTCAAGGCTGGAGAGTTAGCTATCCACCCACAAAAAATCGTTTCGGTGGCAGAAATCTTGGAAGATAATGATAGGGAACGCATCGCAGAAGCCTTTTCTCTATCCATTGTTGACCAAGTTTATCAGGCGACCGAAGGCTTCCTAGCCTGCACATGCTCAGCTGGCAATCTGCATCTCAACGAAGACATTATCTATGTGGAAAAGCAGTATCTGGATGATCGCCGTTTTTATCCAGTGATTACGGACTTTAAACGAAGCAGTCAGCCTGTTTATCGCTACCAGCTCAATGATATCTTGGTTGAAAATCCAGAGCCTTGTCCATGTGGCTCCTGCTATACACGGATTGACAAGGTCGAAGGACGCTCTGACGACATCTTCTATTTCGAAGGACTGGATGGGGGACAGGTGACTATCTATCCTGACTTTATCAGACGTTGCATCCTCTTTGTGGAGAATGTAGGAGATTACCAAGTCAAACAACATTCTGAGAAGTTAG
Source organism: uncultured Streptococcus sp. (assembly GCA_905373305.1). Taxonomy (GTDB): domain Bacteria; phylum Bacillota; class Bacilli; order Lactobacillales; family Streptococcaceae; genus Streptococcus. Next base: position 2,414 of record CAJPSM010000056.1, read on the forward strand.
TGGAAGTTTGTCTAAGCCAACGAGATGAGGGCATGGAGACAGCTATTTTAGCACAGTTTCAACTCCTGGCCCAGCAAAAGCAGTTCAGAGTTCCCGAAATCCAATTTTCAGATTATCACTGGGATACTAGTCGTAAACTCAAACGTATCCAACGTTTATGAAAGGATAAAAGACAATGACAGAAGTAAAAAGACATGTAGAAATCGCAGGCTATGGAGTTTGCCTTCCAAAAAATACAGTGCAATTCAAAGACCAAACGCGTTATCGTGTAGTTGAAAATGAAGAAACGCAGTTAGATTTGGCAGAGGTAGCCATTCAGCGGGCGCTTGAAAAAGCAAATTTAAAAATAGAAGACATTGATTGTCTGGTTTCGGCAAGTGCAGTTGGTGTTCAGCCTATTCCATGCACAGCGGCCTTGATTCATGAACGCGTGGCAAAAGGACTCTCAATCCCAGCTATGGATATCAATACGACCTGTACCAGCTTTATTTCTGCTCTATCGACCATGTCCCACTTGATCGAGGCGGGCGAATACAATCGTGTCTTGATTGTATCCAGTGAGGTTGGAAGTTTAGGGCTTAATCCCAAGCAAAAAGAAAGCTTTGAACTCTTTAGTGATGGGGCAGCAGCCTTTATTTTCCAAAAAAGCCATCAGGAAAAAGGAGTCATTGCTAGTCTCCAACGTACTTGGTCAGAAGGGGCTCACGATACGGAAATTCGTGGAGGTCTGACTTCTTTTCAACCAAAAGAGTACTCTGAAGCGACGAAGACCAACTATATGTTTGATATGAAGGGAAAGAAAATCCTCCTCTTGTCAGCTCGTAAAATCCCAGTCATGTTTGAAGAGTTTCAAGAAAAAACACAGCTAGCCTTGGGAGACGTGGACTATATCATTCCTCACCAAGCAAGTCGTGCTCTTCCTTTGGTCATGGAAAAACTAGGTGTGGCCGAGGAACAATACCTCAATCTCGTCACTGACTATGGAAATATGGTGTCAGTCTCTGTGCCATTTGGCTTGGCTTACTCTTTAGATCATGGGCTGGTCAAGGAGGGAGATGTCATTTATCTGATGGGAACTGCTGCCGGTATGACGGTCAATATGTTGGCTCTCAAACTATAATAGGCATCTGAAAACGGAAGAGTTAGAACTTAAGCAAGAGTAAAAGATTGCCATCTACCCCTGAACTGAGGTATACTAGTAGCAATATTAGTTTAGCAAGCAATTAGGGATAATGTTAGAAAAGGAAGGGGATGTATGACAGCTAGAAAAATGCAGCTACTCATGTCCAAGTATGGTTTTAGTATTACCATTATGTTGGCGGAGTTGATTCTCGTCTTTGGTTTATTTCTCTATCTAGGACAGATGGCTCCGATTCTCTGGATCATCCTAGTTATTTTGGTGAGTATGGCGACCATTGTATCGATTGTCAATCGCTCTATGAATCCGGAAAGCAAGGTGACATGGCTGTTAGTAGCCTTTGTTCCAGTATTTGGTCCCCTACTTTATATCATGTTTGGAGAACGCCGTCTATCTAAAAAAGAGGTCAAGCAGTTAAAGCAACTTCAATCAATGGTTGACCGAGAGGACAATAGCAGAGCCCTCCGTTTGGAGTTAAAGGAACAAGACAAGTCTGCTTATGGCGTCATCAAATCCCTCCTCAGTATGGATACGAACGCAGATGTCTATGATCGAACGGATACGCATTTTTTTGCCTCTGGTGAAAGTATGTGGTGTCAGATGCTAGAGGATCTCAAGAAAGCTGAGAAATTTATCTTTCTCGAATACTATATCATCGAAGAAGGCTTGATGTGGAACAGCATTTTAGAGATTTTGGAAGAAAAGGCTGCTCAAGGAGTAGAAGTTAAGCTTCTCTATGACGATATTGGATGTATGGCTACCCTGCCTGGAGATTATACCACCCAGCTTCGTGGTCGAGGGATTGAAGCCCACAAATTTAACAAGGTGATTCCGCGCTTGACCGTTGCCTATAACAACCGTGACCACCGTAAAATCATGATTATCGATGGGCAGATTGCCTATACAGGTGGTGCCAATCTGGCAGATGAGTATATCAACCATATCGAACGCTTTGGTTACTGGAAGGATAGCGGTATTCGGTTGGATGGTCCAGCAGTAAAGGCTTTTACCAGACTCTTTTTATCCACCTGGTATATCAACCGTGGAGAAATTAGTGACTTTGACCAATACCATCTCGAAAATCAACCAAAAGATGGGATGGGGCTTTGCATTCCTTACAGTAGTGGGCCAAAGCCTATCTACCGAGCCCAAGTTGGAAAAACGGTCTATCAAAATCTTATCAATCAAGCTACAGATTACGTCTATATCACGACTCCCTATCTGATCACTGACTATGATCTAACTGAAAGTATCAAAAATGCAGCATTGAGAGGGGTAGATGTGCGAATTGTGACGCCTTGTATCCCAGATAAGGAGATTATCCAATTGGTTACTCGCGGAGCCTATCCTGACTTGTTGTCTGCTGGAGTTCGCATTTACGAGTACAGTCCCGGATTTCTTCATAGCAAGCAAATGCTTGTCGATGGAGAGGCGGCAACTGTGGGGACCATCAATTTTGACTATCGTAGCTTGCTCCACCACTATGAAAATGCCGTTTTACTTTATAAAACACAGTCTATCATCGATATTGAGAGGGACTTCGAAGAGATTTTTAAAGTTTCTCAAGAAATCTATCCCCACACCATCAAAACTAGCTGGTATCAAAGCCTGATCAAGGAAATTGTCCAGTTGTTTGCACCTATGCTCTAACTATCCACCAAGATCTAGCCCAAGGCTGGATCTTATTTTTGTCTTTTTGCGAATAGATAAGCAGGAGGATGAAAATGCTAAATCAAAAAGAATATGATTTTATCCTAGAGTTTCAAACAAGCAGTTTACACCGTTTTCGAGAGATTGAACACTATGCTGAGCTAGATAAGAAGTTAAGGAAATATCAATCCCTAGCTGACATTCCTGTAAGATTTTGATATACTAAAACAGATAAACTTAGAGGAGAAATTGAATGAACGTATACGAGGAAAAAGACGAACAGCTAGAAGAATTTCGATACCAGTATCGGGAACGGCTGGATCAAGAGTCTGAATTTGGACTGGAGCGAGGTAAGAAGAAACGAACTCCGCTTCCATTTTTTAGTATGGCAATTTGGAGTCTGGCTGCTACAGCTGTTTCTGTAATGTTGCCTCTGATCTTTGGTTTGGTGAGCCCCCAACAGATGCAAGATCTTTATACTGGTTGGGCGCTACATCAGAGTGGGCAGATTTACACGGATTATTATGGTTCAAATGGACTGCTTTATTACGTACTAATCTATCTCTCTCAAGGGAATATCCTTTTTGCTTTGGTGGAGTGGTTGGCCTTGTTCGGAGCTGGTGTTTTTCTATTTAAATCCGCTGATACCTTGACAGGTCAGGGAGAACAGGCTAGACAGCTTTTGTTGATTTTCTATCTTCTTGTGGGCAGTCTGGGATTTGGCGGTAGCTATGCAGTAGTTGTGGCCTTGCCTTTCCTGTTTTATAGTTTTAGCCTAGTGGCTGACTATCTGGATGATCCAAGTAAAGATAAAGGTTTCTTGCGAGTTGGGATGAGTTTAGCATTAGCTTTCTTCCTATCACCTATTCCCACAACCTTGTTTGCAGCCACACTTGCCTTGAGTTTGTTTGGATTTAATATTGCCAAGCGTCGATTTACTCATGGTTTGTATCAATTTTTCGCGTCAGCTCTAGGATTTTCTCTCCTTTTTTATCCAATTGGCTACTATACAGTCTTAACAGGAACTTTTGGTGATGCGATTAGCCATACTTTGTATCCAATAGATACGCTTAGTCTATTTTCAAATGCCAATCTTATGGAGAATGCTGCTTTCTATGGTTTGCTATCCATCGGTGTTGGGATTCTGACATTGATCTTTTCAGGATTGTTTCAGACCAAGTCAGCTCAGCAATCTGCTGTCTCAATAGGCGCTATTTTAGGATTATTAGTAACTCTTTCTTTGTTAATTCTTTCAAAGGAACCTTTGCATGGCTCACGTTTGGCAGCGATTTTGCCCTTTCTGACATTGTTATTGTTAACCAACATCAAAGAAGGAAGCCCTGATCGTATCAGTCGTAGTAGACGAAGAGTTCGCTCTTCATCACTCTTTGGTCGCTACCTCAAGGGAAATTTCTATCTACCATTAGTTGCGATTGTCTATTTACTTTTCCTACCTGTTTTGAGTCGCTATATTTCGCATCCAAGTACTTATCAGGAACGCGAGCAGCTTGCTAGCGTGGTCAAGCAGCAAACGAGTTCTGAGGATCGTGTCTATGCTTGGGATGATCGTCCAGATTCTTATCGAGCAAGTGAACGCTTGGCACCAAGCTCTCTAGTAACACCAACACTCTATACTGCAAGCGACGAGAATAAAACGAAACTAGTCAATGACTTGAAAGAAAATCAACCGAAGATGATTTTGGTCAACCAAAAGGTTGCCTTGTGGTCGGATGTAGAGAGCCTACTTAGTGAAAAATACGAGCTTGTTCAGACGGATAGTAAGGAATTCAAGCTTTATAAATCTAAATAATAAATCAATATCTTGTGTATTTTTAAAAATTTTAGAATTTTTAACACAAGATATTGATTTTTCTTTTTGGAGTGGTATAATATCATTTAAGAAGAAAAATAGAAAAGAGCCTGGATATGATTGTATTAGAAGAAAACCTTGCAACCGTTCCCACTTTGTTCGTTGAAAAACGAGATGGTAGACGTGTAGTGTTTGATATAGACAAGATTGACAAAGCTCTCCACAAGGCGGCTGACAAAGTCATGGATGTGACACCCTTGGTCGAAAAACGTCTAAATGGACTGCTTGAGCGTATTGTTGCGGAAATTCACAGTCGTTTCCCTCAAGGTGTCAAGATTTACGAGATTCAAAATATCGTAGAGCATGAACTCCTTGAAGCCAAAGAATATGCGCTAGCTGAGGAGTATATCACTTATCGGACACAAAGGGATTTTGAGCGCTCAAAAGCGACAGATATCAACTTTAGCATTCATAAACTTCTCAGTAAAGACCAGGCAGTTGTCAATGAAAATGCCAATAAAGACAGTGATGTCTTTAACACCCAGCGTGATTTGACAGCAGGGATTGTGGGGAAATCAATCGGCTTGCAAATGCTTCCTAAGCACGTAGCCAATGCTCACCAAAAAGGGGATATACACTATCATGACTTGGACTACAGCCCCTACACACCAATGACCAACTGCTGTTTGATTGATTTTAAAGGCATGCTGGAAAATGGCTTTAAAATTGGTAACGCAGAGGTAGAGAGTCCCAAGTCTATCCAGACTGCGACAGCTCAGATTTCGCAAATCATTGCCAACGTTGCTTCTAGCCAGTACGGGGGCTGTTCAGCTGACCGTATTGATGAAGTTTTGGCACCTTATGCAGAGAAGAATTACCAAAAGCACCTCAAAGATGCGGAAGAGTGGGTCTTGCCTGAAAAACGGGATGATTATGCTTGGAAGAAAACCCAAAAAGACATCTATGATGCCATGCAATCTCTTGAGTATGAAATCAACACCCTCTTCACTTCAAATGGACAAACACCTTTTACTTCACTAGGTTTTGGTTTAGGAACTAGTCGTTTTGAACGGGAAATTCAAAAAGCTATCTTGACCATTCGTATCAAGGGTCTTGGCTCAGAACACCGCACAGCCATCTTCCCTAAACTCATCTTTACGCTTAAAAGAGGCCTTAACTTGGAAGAAGGGACTCCAAACTATGACATCAAACAGTTGGCCCTCGAGTGTGCAACCAAACGGATGTACCCGGATGTCTTATCCTATGATAAGATTATCGAGTTGACTGGTTCTTTCAAGGTACCTATGGGTTGCCGTTCTTTCCTTCAAGGATGGAAGGATGAGAATGGCGTAGAAGTCAATTCTGGTCGGATGAATCTAGGTGTTGTGACGGTCAACCTTCCTCGCATTGCCCTCGAGTCTGAGGGCGACATGAATAAGTTCTGGGAAATCTTCAACGAGAGAATGAACATTGCGGAGGATGCTCTGGTTTATCGTG
>CAJPSM010000057.1 GCA_905373305.1 uncultured Streptococcus sp.
GTAAATGACTGTGTAGAGCAAGGATATTTTCCCTATCTGTTCCAACGGTCACCAATCCTGCACCACTTTTTACAGTTGCCAAGGCAGCCATGATGATGGCTCCACCATAAGGATAGGTCCCTCCCAGCAAGAGCAGGCGACCGTAATCTCCCTTATGACTGTAACGAGGCCGTTCTACAATGACTTTTTCTAATATGGTTTGATCAATCACTTTCATCGTTTTTTTCCTCAACTATCCTTTATCTGATTGTTTTAAAACAACTTGATAGACTTTCTTAGTCCACTCTTCTAAGTCTTCTCCAGCATAGTCAAGATAATGCACCCTATCTTGTATTTTAGTTGGAATAATATTTTCAAATTGGCACTTATTATGAGTTGGAATAATGCAAATATACAACTCACTTAATAAATTAAGCATGTCCTTAATTTTTGCAACATGGTAACCATCAAAAATATAACCAGGAACTTTAATCAAATCTGTATAGATAAAATGAAAACTTACTCCAGGAATAAACTTGTCTTGTAATTCTTCCTCTGAAGGAGCTCGATCTAATAAACGCTCCATCGCCAATCGATAACCAGAACTTGTATTTGACCATCCTAACATGACATAGTCAAAATAATCTTTCAGATCAGATGCAACATTTCGACTATCCAAAACCAACTCCTCAGCACCTTTCCCAAAAGCTTTTACAGCAGATAAGAGCTGGCCTGTTTTAAAAATAGAAATCGCTGCATCTATAGTCGTAGTATGACTACAGTAGTCTGAAGTCACTAACTTCTTATGTAGATCATAAGTCGAAGCTACTCTTTTATCTGTAGGGGTAAATGGTGGAAGAAAGGGATGCTGACAGATGTAATCTAAAATCTCTTTTTTTAAACAAGAATCGACACACTCGATACTTGTTTGACGTTTATGAAGTTGTTCGTAAGCTATAAATTTAGCAATTTTTTCTAATTCCCACTCTTGAATATTTGGATAATCAAATAGTGCTAAGTGGTACACTCCATCCCATTGTAAACTATATTCTCCATTATAAATTTTTAAAATCATCTAATCACCTCACTCCATTATACAACAAAAAGGTACACACCTTGCAATTTGGATTACTATTTTTCTGTCTAACTTTTGGGGTACAATTCACCTCTCTTGCTTACACCTATATAAAACTGGAGAAGACCATGATTGTCTTCTCCAGTTTTTAGATGCCATCAACTTACAATAGTTGAAAAAGAAACCAATTTTTAATCATCGACTAATATCTACAAATAGGATGTCATTAGACGCTGAGACTAATCTTCTTTGAGTTTTGCAGTTAATAAAGCTGCTGACAAGGCCAAGGTAACACCTGCCAAGAAAACAGCTGTTTCTGACTGTTTTTCACCAGTTTCTGGCAATCTCTTGTCTTCCTTGGCAACTTGAACTGGTGTTTCTGGAGTCTGAGCTTTTTCTAACGAACTTAGTTTAAACTCTGGTTTTTCTACTGTCGGTGCTGGTTGATTACCTACTGTAGCTAGAATACCACGGTACTCTGGAAGTTTATGTTCTAGAGCCATTACAGCATTAACGCCACCCTTAAATTCAGGTTTCTCAACACTTGGTACTGCTTGATCTCCTACTGTGGCTAGAATTCCTGTGTATTCTGGAACTTCATTTACTGCTGCTTCTACAAAGTTAGCACCGCCTTTGAATTCTGGAACATCGTTCACTGCTGCTTCTACAAAGTTAGCACCGCCTTTGAATTCTGGAACATCGTTCACTGCTGCTTCTACAAAGTTAGCACCGCCTTTGAATTCTGGAACTTCATTGACTGGAGCAGGCTCCTCGCCTTTACTACTTGAAATAGATGCTTTCACTCCTACTTCAACAATGCGATCCTGAGCCTTTCTTTCTTCAGAATGAACAAGACTTCTAGTAGTACCCAAAACTTGAATATAGTCAACTTTTTCTCCATCTTGTCCTTCAGAAACGATACGACGTTGACCTTGAGCAAGTTCAGGGTTTTCACGAATAACTTCTTTAAACGGAAGCGGAGTCTTTTCAATTTCCAAACTTGGAGTTTCTGCTACTAAGTTCTTAACGCCTTCTGTTGGGGTTGTTTGGAAGGTAGACTTAAAGTGTAAACGATATTCTTTCACCAGATTTCCATCTTTGGAAACAAGACGAACCAGTGTTGGAAGATTGGCATTTCCAGAATCCACAACTGTAACTACTCCATGTCCACTAGTTGTTGCAGTGACTTTTGGTTTTGAACCCATTGTTGTTAGAGTGTAATCTGTCACATTTGGATCAAAGTTTTCCAATGCTTTTCCGTCGATCGAAATAGTCGCTGATGGTGTTTCCACTTCTGCTCCCTTGCCTGCAGAGTAGGCTGTAAATTCTACAAGTGCAAGACCATTGGTAGTAGCCTTACGAGTCATGCGAGCACGAATTGCTGTCGTTTGAACCGGATCAAAATTAAACTCGATTGGTTTACCAGCTACTAATTCTCCAGAAGCTTTGTAAGGAATAGGTGCCCAATTTTCTGCCTTGTTGAATGGATGGTCAGCATTTTCTTCATAACGAGAAATCGTACTTGGTTCTGTAAAGGCAGGGCCAATATATCTTTCTAGAACCATTTTCTCTGGGGCATCTGTTCCACTATCTTTAAAGAACTGAATAGCTACTTTTCCAATAGATTGGGTGGCAATTTTACCGTCCTTCTTAAAGAGTAGTCCGACAGAAGTTTCTTCATTTTTCGGAGTACGAGACCAGTTTGTCCAACGTCCATCTTCATTGTATTTTCCATCATTGATATAGAAAATTCGATCATGTGAAGCTGCTTGTGTATCGTTCGTTGTCGAAGCAAAGGCTTTAGAATCCGTTTCATTGTTGCTTGGATTTTCTGAAATGACTTGATTTCCTTTAGAAACAACTGTCACCTGCATTTTAGTCATTAGATTTGTACCAATGACATGACCGGTAATTTCAAATGTTCCCTCATGCTCTGTTGCATGTTCAGGAATAGCATCCCATTTCACTGCCAGTTTATCTGTAGTCCAAGTAGTTGAAGTTGGGTAATAAACAGTGACTTCTGAAGGAAGTCGAAGAGCATCTCCAATATTCAAGATTTTAGCACTATTTTCTGCAGCAAGAGGTTGACTAGTTTCTCTCTCATCATTGCGGAAGATTCTATATTCTTTCAATACCGTACCATCTTCTGCTTTTAAGATGAGACGTGTTGCACCTTTTGGACTGGTTGCAGGAACAACTGTTACCAAACCATTATTGCTAGCTGTTGCAGTGATTTCTTTGCTAGATTGAGGAATATAGTAATCGGTCTTAGATGGATTAAAGTGTTCAAGATCCTTGCCATCTACCTTGATAGAAATTTCTGAACTTGTAGAGCTTACTACCTTGTTTCCAAGGACAGTTAGCTCTGTCAGACCAACACCTGAAGTTCCATCAGCCTTCTTCATACGAATACGAACAGCATAGGTTTCTACCTTGTCAAATGTGAAGTGATTTGTTTGAGTTGCAGATAGCTGACTTGGAGCATGTAAGTTTTCAACTGCTTTCCAATTGTCTGGATTATTAAATGGATGATTGCTAGCTCGTTGCGCATGACTGACATCACTTGGTAAATCAGGAACTTCTTTACCTACATAATATTCAACTACATATTCTTTTGGAAGACCAATTGCTCCATCAGTATAGAAATCAACCGACAAATTGTTGACAAAACGTTTCGTCAAGTCTCCTGAATTACCAAATAAGATAGAAGCCCAGTCATTATCAGTATTTGTTCTCCAAGTTGTCCATCTATTTTTAGCATCTGATGGCGTTCTTGATACAGTCAAGTCGTTCAAGGTATTGGCTGAATCATCTCCACCTGTATTGGATACAATGGCAGCTGGTAATTGTGAACCTGTCCATTGTTTAGAGATATTATTTCCAGCAACCACTTGACTAGACACTCGAACATGAGCTTTAGTTGTCAGATTGCTACCTACTAAACGACCATTGATTTCATAGACCCCTTCAGTTTGACTAAAGTTAGCTGGAACCTGATCCCAAACAACATCTTTGTAGATAGTTGTTCCGTTAGAATGGTAAGCCCGGACATTGGCTGGCAATTGAACCGTCTCACCCTTAGGTACTGTGAGGCTGATTTCCTCTGCAACTTGCAATCCTTCAACCGTTACAGTCGCTTGTGCTTCGATATCTGTACCTTCCACATGTCCTTTAAGCGTAAAGCTATGATAGTGCCCCAACTCTTTTTCATCTACCTTATCCCAAGTTACAGATACTTTGCGTGGTAAGCCCTTATCAAATTCTGCTCCAACTTCTTTAGGTAGATTCGGTTGCTGATTGATGTCTGTAGAAACAGATACAGGATGCAGTTTCACAATCTTCTTGTTAACTTTATTTTCTTTAATCACTACTTCAGTAGTTACAGATTCTGTTTTCTCTGTTTGATTATCAATTCGAGGTGTCAAAGTCACTCTTCCCTTAGTATAGAGCAATAGATTCTGACCATTCACCTCAAGATGTCCCCCATCAGATGATTTAGCTTCTAAGTGAATATCTGAAGCCGAAAATTCTGTTTGTGAACCATCCTCATAACGACCAATGACGTGATAAGTTAATACTTGATCTTCAGTGGCAGTTTCTTTTCCTTCTACAACCACTTCCAAACGTTTCAAAGCAGGAGCTTCCTTCACAAACTGAATTAAGTAAGTTTGAACCAAGTCACCCTTTTGGTCACTCAAGAAGAGAGAAGCCTGATAACCATTATCAGCAGAAGCTTGCTGAACAGTTACTTGATATCCGGTAGTCTGAGCTCCAACACTTGGAATTGTTCCAGTGTAAGGAAGAGATACACGGTAATAGGTCTTGCCAGACTCAAAATTCTCAAGAGCTTTATCCCCAACAGTAAGTCCTGTAATGCTACTTGTTGTTTCCTTACTACTTGCGATAAAGGTTGCAGTCACTTCACGGTCGTCATCTACCAATTTACCAGTAGCCTCCGTACGTCCACCTTCCTTGTTCAAAGCAGCAGGGTCTTTCAAGGTCCAAGAAACAACATCAGTATCAATCAAGCTACCATCTGTCAGAACAGCAGTGACCGTTTTATCCAAATCAGCCGCATTCGTTCCAACTGGGACTGTAGCAACTTTTGGTAACCATCTATCTAAAGCAATCACTTTAACAAGTGCCTCAGCTGGGGTTTCCAAACCTTCCACTCGTCCAGAGACTTTCTTTTCACCTGCGCTTGTAAGCAAGTCTGATGGCACGTCCCATGTTACAGTCTTTTCCTCAACACTACCATCGCTATAAATAGCTGTTACTGTTTGAGGCAATTCAGGATTTGTTGTCACGTCAGTTGTTGCTTTTACAGGAGCAAAGGCTACAAAGTGACGGTTTTCTTTCTTACCAGACACAGTTGCGACTGTTGCGCTATCAGAAGTTAAACCAGCAGAATCTGCATAAAGAGTAAATTTACCTTCTTTTTCTGTTGATTTTACAATGACAACCCCTTTACCATTGAAAGCACGTCTTTGCCATGTTCCATCTGCTTGAGCTTTGTAGCGTTCACGACTAGCTTGTTCTCCATTATCCACACCAACGATTTGTCCCTGACCATGAAGATTGAAATGAACAAGATTGTTAGCTGTTGGAACCACATTCCCATCACCATCAACAATTTCGTAATGGATGTAGGATAGGTCTTTTCCATCTGCAGTGATAACATGCTCTTCTTTAGTCAGACGAACTCTTGCTGGCTCCCCAGCAGTTGTCACACTATCACGCGCAATTTCATTCCCATTTTCATCTCGAGCAATCGCAGTCAGTGTACCTGGTTGGTATTTCACAAGCCACTCAAGATACAATTCACTTGGTTTAGCCCCCTCATGGTATGGACGTCCATCTTCTGTCGTTTTCTTAGTAAATTCCTTTTTACCAAGTGACTCTCCATTTAAGAACAATTCGACGCTTGCAGCATTTGAGAAGGTACGAACCGGAACCTTTCCATCAACCAGCATCTTGCGTTCCTTAAGGGTCTCTTCAGTCCAGTTCCAATGTGGTAAAATGCGAACAGTTGGCTTTTCTTTAGCACTATACCATTCACTACGGTAAAGGTAGAAATCATTCTTTGGTAAACCAGCCGTATCGATGATACCAAAGTAAGAACTTTTTACAGGTGTATTATCTTGGTTATGCCATGGAGTTGGTTCACCGATATAGTCAATTCCTGTCCAGATAAATTGTCCAGCATAGCCAGCACGATCACGGTCAAAAGTCCATGATTCAGTAGCTGTTCTTCCCCATCCAACACGGTCATTACCATAGTCAGATTGTTCATAGTGACGATTTGGACGATTGTCATGTCCAAGGATTTGAGCAGGGTTATAATAAGAATCACGCGTTCTAGTAGCTGAAGAGGTTTCAGAACCATAAATGAGCCAGTCTGGATGAGCACTACGAACCGCATCATAAAAACGTTCACCATAGTTCATACCGACAGCATCCATGATTTCTGCGAGTTTCAAGAAATCACCTGTCGCTGCACGACTAAATTTATTTTCACCCATGGTGACATAACGTTCAGTATCAATCGCCTTGATAATAGCCTTCAGACGTTTAGCTGTCTCGATAGAACGAGGACTACCATTTGCCTCTTCCACCTCATTTCCAAGAGACCACATTACGATAGACGGATTGTTCTTATCACGTTCTACCATTGTTCTAAGATCAAAATCAGACCACTTCTCACCCTTCTTAGCTTCAGGATGAGTTGCATCTTGATCAAAGAACCGTCCATAGTCGTAAGTCTTCTTGCCACCATACCAAGTATCAAAAGCTTCCTCTTGAACCAAGAGACCTAAACTAGCTGCAGCATCAAGCAACTGAGGACTCGCTGGATTGTGGGTTGTTCGAATAGAGTTAACTCCCATATCTTTCAAGAGTTTTAATTTACGATAGGTAGCCTTATAATTCTCTTCTGCCCCCAAAGCTCCATTGTCATGGTGAATACTTACCCCGTGGAATTTCATACGTTCACCATTCAGAGAGAAACCTTCCTTCGCAGTCCAATTGAAATAACGGTAACCAAATGTATCTTCTGTTACATCAACTAGTTGACCTTCTTTATAAACCTTTGTTTTCAGCACATACAGTTGTGTATGATAACTTTTTGTCGTCCAAAGAGTTGGTTTATTAACTAGGATTGTTTGTCTGAAATCTGCAGTTTCATTTTCTGCTAAATTCTTCGTTTCAGAGCGGACTAATTCTGAAACAACCTTACCTTCCTTAGTAAAAATTTGTTGTTCCACAAAGACTTTAGTAGCCTTTTTATCCGTATTTTTAATCCTACTCTGAACCTGTGTTTCAACATTCCCTTCTTTTTGCTCAGCAAGTTTTGGTGTAGTGATATGATTACCATTTTCGGCAACATGAACTTTATCACGATAACTAAGGGTTACATCACGATAAATCCCACTTCCTGAATACCAGCGACTACTTGGTTGCTTATTGGTCACTTGAACAGTAATTGAATTTTCACTACCATCCTTGTTTAAAAATTCTGTGATATCATATGAAAAATGATTATAGCCGCTTGGATAATGTCCGACAAATTTACCATTTACATAGACTTTTGAATCCATGTAAACCCCATCAAAATTGATACGAACATCCTTATTCTTGTCAGCTTCATTTAATGTGAAAGTCTTACGATACCAAGCTGTTCCACCATTTAACTGGCCACCCTCATTACGCGCGGGAGATTTGTGATCAAAGTCAAAATAAATACTCCAATCATGAGGAAGATTCAATTTAGACCAATCATGAACATCCACATCTTTTTTTGAAAAATCTCCCTGGGCATTTAGTTTAAAATACCAATCTTTATTAAAATCTTGTTTTCGTTCCGATAATAGCTGTTTTTCCTTTTCAACTTCGGCTTTGTTTGACTCTCTAGACAGCACTTGCGATTTTTCAGAAGAAGGTTTAATCTCTGTGTCTGCTTTCACTTGATCCTTTTCAGAAGTTTTTTTAGAATCCTCTTTCACTTCTGTTCCAGCTGTTACTGCAGATTCAACAGGCTTTGGATTTGCCTCTTCAGATTTCTGTTTGTTATCAGCCTTGTTTCCTTCTTCTACTTTATTTGGAGTTTCCCCTTTAGGACTAACCAATTCACGACTACTCTCGTTAGTAGGTGTAGTAGGTTCTGTATCCTTAGTCACTTTGTCTTCTGCCGATTCAGCTTTTGGTTTTACAAACTCACGCCCACCATTCTCATCAGCCTTTGCAATAGCAGCTACCACATCATCGGGAAGCTTATCTAAAGGTTGAGCTTGAT
>CAJPSM010000058.1 GCA_905373305.1 uncultured Streptococcus sp.
ATTATAATGAGTTATTAGCTCTTAGAAAGAAAATAGAAAATACACTGAATTATCAACTTTCACTTAGTAATTTGGAATTATATCACAGCAATCTATTTGCTGTTGTTCTGGAAAAGTCTGAATTTATTAATCATGAATTTTTTAGTGATGTTATCAATATAAATAAAAAATATACAGACTTGAAGGTATTCAGAGAAAAAAACTCGATTGATTTAACAATTGAGGTAACTGCTGAAGATGGACAGATTCATGTTATTTTTATAGAAAATAAAGTTAAGTCTTTACCTGACCAAAGTCAATTAGTTCGTTATTCTGAAAAAAATTCTAATGCTAAAGGGATACTTCTTAGTTTAGTTAAACCTGGATTTGATTTGCCTGATAGTTGGTTTAGAAGAAGTTATGGTGAGTTAACTGAGTATTATAAAGATTTGCTTGATAAAGTAGATGAGACTTTTAGATTATTCTTAATAGATTATATTGAATATATGGAGAATGTGAAAGAATTTATTGGAAAGGTAAGTTATGGTAAATCATACTTTTTTGAAGAGTCTATTAATAAAGTACTTGAAGGTATGAGATTAAGGTCAGTTATCGAGAAGATTCATTATGCGAATTTAGAGAGTCAGATTGCTGATTTAGGGTATAAAACATACTCTGATAGAATAAGAGGAGAGCATTTTTTTGGAATCAATTTTCCTATCGATGGTACTACGTCATCATTTGATATCCAGATACAAGGAAATCAATATAGACATAAGGTTAATTTTTCTATTGAAGATAAAGCAAAATTAGTTGATTTAGAAAGAATATGTGAGATTATAAAAGAGGAAACTTGTTTGTATAATTTCAATTTAGAGGATAATTCAATTTTAGAAAAATCATCTTCAAGAAAAAAATGGAAAACATATGGTAAACAAGATTATTATGATTATGCCCGTATAAAAAAACAGGTATCTAGTGAAGATTTAATTGTTTATATAAGAACGGATGTTGAAAAAATTCAAGCGGATTTGCAAAATGTTAAAAATATTTTTTTAGAAAATATTAAATCAACAACTAAATAAAAGATACTAAACAAGAAAACAGTTTTCGTTGTGCGGGGCAAAAAATATTGATCTGCTCTTTATTTTTAGAATAGAAAACGATTACAATTTTTATGATGTTAGCATGTGTAATTGTGGTATAATTTAAGAGATACTAGGTCTAATTTACTTGAAATAAAGCTTTGCCTGATGATCCTAAATAGAGAGAAGCATGGGTTAGGATATCAAGAGCAAAAGATCCATGGTATTCTTTTTGATGTTTCCTGGCTTTGGGAAGAGTATGTCTACACCTTGTTGCCAAAATATTTTGTACATCCCAGAAGTAAGGATAGGACGGATGGAATTTCAGTATTTTCTGTTGGGAAACGAAAAGTATATCCAGATTTTTATGACAGAGAACGAAAGATTGTTCTAGATGCAAAATATAAAAAACTGGAGTTTACTGAAAAAGGGATTAACCGTGAGGACTTGTTCCAATTGATTTCCTATTCTTATATCTTAAAATCTGAGAAAGCTGGACTGATTTTTCCTAGTATGGAGCAGTCAGTAAATAGTGAAATAGGGAAACTAGCTGGCTATGGATCTCAATTGAAGAAGTGGTCTATCCAAATCCCTCAGAATGCCTCATCCTATAGTGCATTTTGTAAAATGATGGAAAACTCCGCAGAAATTTTTAAAGCGATTATTGATGAAGAAGTGGGGAGAAAATAATCTCTTCACTTTTTTGATATTTATATAAGCAATTCCCGAACAATATAATTTGATTATTAAAAATATTTGACAAAAACTGTACTTTGGTTTATAATTAATCAAGGAAACGTCGGAAAAAGGCGTAGAGATGCGCAAGCATAGGTAGGTCATTACAAAAGAAACGAGACATCGATATGTTAAATGAATTTCCAATTTTTGATTACGAAGATATTCAGTTGATCCCAAATAAATGTGTCATTAAAAGTCGTGCAGAAGCAGACACGAGTGTCACACTTGGAAATCACACTTTCAAACTACCTGTTGTACCAGCAAATATGCAGACGATTTTGGATGAGAACGTAGCAGAACAACTGGCTAAAGGTGGCTACTTCTACATTATGCATCGTTTTGATGAGGCTGGGCGCATTCCTTTTATCAAACGCATGCACGATCAAGGGCTTATTGCTTCTATTTCAGTCGGTGTCAAGGATTACGAGTATGATTTTGTTAGCCAACTCAAGGCTGATGCTCCTGAGTATATCACGATTGACATTGCCCATGGTCATGCGGATAGTGTGATTTCAATGATTCAGCACATCAAGAAAGAATTGCCAGATACTTTTGTCATTGCTGGTAATGTGGGAACACCAGAAGCTGTGCGTGAATTGGAAAATGCTGGTGCGGATGCTACCAAGGTTGGAATCGGTCCTGGAAAGGTTTGTATCACCAAGGTCAAGACTGGTTTTGGTACAGGTGGTTGGCAGTTGGCAGCACTTCGCTGGTGTGCTAAAGCAGCTCGCAAACCGATTATTGCTGATGGTGGGATTCGTACTCATGGTGATATTGCTAAGTCTATCCGTTTCGGTGCTAGCATGGTCATGATTGGTTCCCTATTTGCAGGTCATATTGAAAGCCCAGGAAAGACAATCGAAGTCGACGGCGAACAGTTCAAAGAATACTATGGTTCAGCTTCACAATATCAAAAGGGTGCTTATAAAAACGTGGAAGGAAAACGCATCTTACTTCCTGCAAAAGGGCATTTGCAAGATACCCTTACCGAGATGGAGCAAGATCTGCAGAGTGCCATTTCCTACGCAGGTGGACGCAAGGTTGCTGACCTCAAGCACGTTGATTATGTGATTGTGAAAAACTCTATCTGGAACGGAGATGCTTCCCACTAATGGATGCTTAGTTCACCCATAAAAAACTTGTTATTAGAGCAAATTTCTGTTATAATAAAACAAGTTTCCACCCTTAGTGTAATGGATATCACGTAAGATTCCGGTTCTTGAGATGGGGGTTCGATTCCCTCAGGGTGGATGTAAACAGCTTAAAAAAGCCTTTAAATAAGGCTTTTTTCTTTATATTGCCTCCAAAATTGGAAATCTTTTTCAAAAATTATCCAAATCTTTCCTAGTTCCGTTTTAAAGTGACTCAGGGGGCTTTTTTTGTTATAATAGAAAGGATCGTAATTATTAGAAAGAGGTTGGTATGAAAGAATTACAAACTGTACTGAAGAAGCGTTTTGCAATCGAATTTGCAGACAAAAAGCTACTGGAAACGGCCTTTACTCATACGAGTTATGCCAATGAGCACCGTCTCTTAAAAATTTCACACAATGAGCGCTTGGAATTTTTAGGAGACGCTGTTCTGCAATTATTGATTTCAGAATACCTGTATAAAAAATATCCTAAGAAACCAGAGGGTGATTTGTCCAAGCTCCGTGCCATGATTGTCCGTGAGGAGAGTTTGGCTGGTTTTGCGCGTGATTGCCAGTTTGATCAGTTTATCAAGCTAGGTAAAGGAGAAGAAAAGTCTGGTGGGCGCAATCGTGACACCATTCTTGGTGATGCTTTTGAAGCCTTTCTGGGTGCTTTGCTTTTAGACAAGGATGTGGCTAAGGTAAAAGAGTTTATCTATCAGGTCATGATTCCCAAGGTCGAAGCAGGTGACTTTGAAATGATTAAAGATTACAAGACACACCTGCAAGAGTTACTCCAGGTCAATGGGGATGTGGACATTCGCTACCAGGTTATCTCTGAGACAGGACCTGCTCATGATAAGGTTTTTGATGTAGAAGTTCTGGTTGAAGGAAAGAGCATCGGAAAAGGTCAAGGCCGTTCTAAAAAATTAGCAGAGCAAGAGGCTGCAAAAAATGCCGTTGAGAAGGGGCTGGATTCATGTATTTAAAGGAAATTGAGATTCAGGGATTCAAGTCCTTTGCTGACAAGACAAAAGTCGTCTTTGACCAAGGTGTGACAGCTGTCGTTGGGCCAAATGGATCTGGAAAGTCAAATATCACAGAAAGTCTGCGATGGGCCTTGGGGGAGTCTAGTGTCAAAAGCCTTCGTGGTGGCAAGATGCCCGATGTCATTTTTGCTGGGACTGAAAGTCGTAAACCGCTCAATTATGCCTCTGTTGTCGTGACCTTGGATAATGAAGATGGCTTTATCAAGGATGCGGGACAAGAAATTAAGGTAGAACGCCATATTTATCGTAGTGGAGATAGTGAGTATCGAATTGATGGCAAGAAAGTTCGTCTACGTGATGTACATGACCTTTTCTTAGATACAGGTCTGGGACGTGATTCCTTCTCTATCATTTCCCAAGGAAAGGTTGAGGAGATTTTTAATTCCAAGCCTGAAGAGCGTCGAGCTATTTTTGAAGAAGCTGCTGGAGTTTTAAAGTACAAAACTCGTAGAAAAGAAACAGAGAGCAAACTGCAACAAACTCAGGACAATCTAGACCGTTTAGAGGACATTATCTATGAGTTAGACAATCAAATCAAGCCTCTTGCAAAACAAGCTAAGAATGCTCGGAAGTTTCTCGACTTGGATGGTCAACGCAAGGCTATTTACTTGGATGTTTTGGTCGCTCAGATCAAGGAAAACAAGGCTGAACTAGAGCTGACAGAAGAAGAGTTAGTTCAGGTTCAGGAACTTTTGACGAGCTACTACCAAAAGCGTGAAGAGTTAGAAGAAGAAAATCAAACACTTAAAAAGAAACGCCAAGATCTCCAAGCTCAAATGTCCAAAGACCAAGGAAGTTTGATGGATCTGACGAATCTGATAAGTGACTTAGAGCGAAAATTAGCCCTATCAAAACTGGAGTCAGAGCAGGTAGCCCTCAATCAACAAGAAGCACAAGTCCGTTTGGCATCTTTAGAAGATAAGAGAAAGACTCTAAGTAAAGAGAAGGCAGAAAAAGAAGCGAATTTGGCACAGTTAGAGGAAAGTCTAACTGAAAACAACAAAGAACTCAATCGTTTAGAGGCAGAATTGCTAGCTTTTTCAGATGATCCTGACCAGATGATCGAGCTCTTGCGTGAACGCTTTGTTGCGCTTTTGCAAGAAGAAGCGGATGTCTCAAACCAACTGACCCGAATAGAGAATGAACTAGAGAACAGCCGTCAGCTATCTCAAAAACAAGCAGATCAAGTTGAGAAATTGAAAGATCAACTGGCTACAGCTAAAGAAAAAGCAAGTCAGCAAAAGACTGAGCTTGAATCTGCCAAGGAGCAGGTTCAGAAATTATTGGCAGACTACCAAGCTGGTGCCAAGGAGCAAGAGGAAAAGAAGGTTTCTTACCAAGCCCAGCAGAGCCAACTCTTTGACCGTCTGGATAGTCTTAAAAATAAGCAGGCTAGAGCCCAAAGTTTAGAAAATATCCTTAGAAATCATAGCAACTTTTACGCGGGTGTTAAGAGTGTTCTCCAAGAAAAAGACCGTCTTGGTGGGATCATTGGTGCAGTCAGTGAACATTTGACCTTTGATGTGCATTATCAAACTGCCTTAGAAATTGCGCTTGGAGCAAGCAGTCAGCACATCATCGTAGAAGATGAGAACGCAGCGACTAAGGCTATTGACTTCCTCAAGCGCAACAGATCCGGTCGTGCAACCTTCCTTCCGTTGACGACTATCAAGGCTCGTACGATTTCGAGTCAGAATCAAGTTGCTATCGCATCAAGTCCAGGCTTCCTTGGAATGGCTGATGAGTTGGTTACTTTTGATACTAGGCTAGAAACCATTTTCAAGAATTTACTCGCAACGACGGCTATCTTTGATACCGTAGAACATGCCCGTGCAGCTGCTCGTCAAGTTCGTTATCAGGTTCGTATGGTGACACTGGATGGGACAGAGTTGCGTACAGGGGGTTCCTACGCGGGTGGTGCCAATCGTCAAAATAACAGTATCTTCATCAAGCCAGAGCTAGAGCAATTACAAAAAGAAATTGCTGAAGAAGAAGCTAGTCTGCGTTCAGAAGAAGCGACTTTGAAGACTTTGCAAGATGAGATGGCGGTATTGACAGAAAGATTAGAAGCCATCAAATCTCAGGGTGAGCAAGCTCGTATCCATGAGCAAGGCTTGTACCTTGCTTATCAACAAACCAATCAGCAAGTGGAAGAGTTGGAAACTCTTTGGAAACTTCAAGAAGAGGAACTAAATCGTCTTTCTGAAGGAGATTGGCAAGTGGATAAGGAAAAATGCCAAGAGCGCCTTTCTACTATCGCGAGTGAAAAGCAAAATCTAGAAGCTGAGATTGAAGAGATTAAGTCGAATAAAAACGTTATTCAAGAACGCTATCAAAACTTGCAGGAACAAGTAGCGCAAGCACGCTTGCTTAAGTCAGAACTGCAAGGACAAAAGCGGTACGAAGTAACTGATATTGAACGCCTAGGTAAGGAACTGGACAATCTGGATATCGAACAAGAGGAAATCCAGCGTCTCCTCCAAGAAAGGGTTGATAATCTTGAGAAGGTTGATACGGATTTGCTAAGTCAGCAGGCGGAAGAGGCCAAAACTCAGAAAACAAACCTCCAACAAGGTTTGATTCGCAAGCAGTTTGAGTTGGATGATATCGAAGGTCAGCTGGATGATATTGCCAGCCATTTGGACCAGGCTCGTCAGCAGAATGAGGAGTGGATTCGCAAACAAACACGTGCTGAAGCCAAGAAAGAAAAGGTCAGCGAACGCTTGCGCTATCTACAAGCTCAATTAACTGACCAGTACCAGATCAGCTATACTGAGGCTCTAGAAAAAGCGCATGAGTTGGAAAATCTCAATCTAGCAGAGCAAGAGGTTAAAGATCTTGAGAAGGCTATTCGCTCACTGGGTCCAGTCAATTTGGAAGCTATTGACCAGTACGAAGAAGTCCACAATCGTTTGGATTTCTTAAATAGCCAACGAGATGATATTCTATCTGCGAAAAACCTACTCCTTGAGACCATCACGGAGATGAATGATGAGGTTAAGGAACGCTTTAAATCAACCTTTGAGGCTATTCGTGAGTCCTTTAAAGTGACCTTTAGACAGATGTTTGGTGGAGGTCAGGCAGACTTGATATTAACTGAGGGCGATCTTTTAACAGCTGGTGTGGAGATTTCTGTTCAACCACCAGGTAAGAAAATCCAATCACTCAACCTCATGAGTGGTGGTGAAAAAGCCCTATCGGCTCTGGCCTTGTTGTTCTCTATCATTCGAGTCAAGACTATTCCCTTTGTTATCCTGGATGAGGTAGAGGCGGCGCTGGACGAAGCCAATGTTAAACGCTTTGGGGATTACCTCAACCGCTTTGACAAGGACAGCCAGTTTATCGTTGTAACCCACCGTAAAGGGACCATGGCTGCAGCGGATTCTATCTATGGGGTTACCATGCAAGAATCAGGTGTGTCTAAGATTGTTTCGGTTAAGTTAAAAGATTTAGAAGAAACAGTAGACTAGTAACTAAACGATAGCATCTCTTAGGAGGTGCTATTTTTTAAAACTCATAGCTTGAATTGTCTATCAAGGTCAGTTCAGGCGTAAAAAACGACATTTGGGATTTCCTCTTAGCGAAAAGACTTTCTCTATGATATAATAGTTTCATGATTACAACAGTACCTATTAAGAACGAAAAAGACATTGCAGTACCGGGAAAAACAGTCCTTGTACTTGGTTATTTTGATGGCATCCACAAGGGACATCAGAAACTGTTTGAAGTGGCCAGTAAGGCTTCGATGAAGGACTATCTGCCAGTTGTCGTGATGACCTTTACAGAGTCACCAAAACTTGCCTTACAACCTTATCAACCTGAGCTCATGCTTCACATCGTCAATCACGAGGAACGGGAGCACAAGATGAAGTGGCACGGGGTAGAAGCTCTTTTCTTACTGGACTTTAGTAGCAAGTTTGCTAGTTTAACGGGTCAAGAGTTCTTTGATACCTATGTTAGGGCACTAAAACCAGCGATTATCGTAGCAGGATTTGATTACACGTTTGGTTCTGATAAGAAAACTGCAGATGATTTGAAGGATTATTTTGGTGGAGAGATTATCATTGTTCCTCCAGTCGAGGACGAAAAGGGCAAGATTAGTTCCACACGGATTCGCCAAGCTATTCTTGATGGAGATGTCAAGGAAGTCAACCATCTACTAGGCACACCTCTCCCAACCCGTGGGATGGTCGTTCACGGAAATGCTCGTGGGCGTACAATCGGTTATCCAACAGCCAATCTGGTCCTAAGAGACCGAACCTATATGCCAGCAGATGGTGTTTACGTAGTCGATGTAGAAGTACAACGTCAGAGATATCGTGGCATG
>CAJPSM010000059.1 GCA_905373305.1 uncultured Streptococcus sp.
GGTTCATCTTCAAAAATCGTTTTTTTGTAGATTTCTTCTAGCTTGATCAAGCCACTTCGAGTAACTACTGTTACACCTTTGTCATTTTTTTTCGTGTCTTCTTCGGGAAGTTCTTTGACACGATTGTTGATTGCCTGACGAGATAGTCCTAAGACCTCTGCAATCTCGCTGACGGTCATTTCAATACTCATAATATCCTCTGAAACGTTTTCTAGCTTTTCTTTATTTAAATCTTATCATAAGCAAGAAAAACTGTCAAATTTTGGCTTAATTCAAGGCCTTTAAAAAGGCTAGTAAAACTTGGGCAGAACGACGGCCAGCTTCAATGATAAAATCATCAAATGAGATAGAGGCTTCGTGATTGGCATTGTCACTCATAGCACGAATAACTAGGAAAGGTAGGTCAAGAGCCTGAGCTGCCTGAGCAATGGCCGCTCCTTCCATCTCAACTGCTAAAACACCTGGGAAGTGGGACTTGATACTAGCAATCTTATCATCTCCAGCTATAAAACTGTCCCCTGTAGCAATCAAGCCTAGATGCCATGTCTGCTCTAATTGAGATAAACTTTCTTGAATCCTAGCGATAAAGTTCTTATCGGATTCAAAGTAAAGAGGTTGACCAGCCATCTGACCATAAGCATAGCCAAATGCAGTCACGTCCACATCATGATAGACTAGTTTATCCGCAATCACTACATCACCAACAGCAATCCCTTCTGCAAGAGCACCTGCTGATCCTGTATTAATAATGGCTTCTACTTGAAAATGGTCAGCTAACACCGCTACACTCATAGCCGACATGACCTTTCCAATCCCACTCTGAACTAGGACAACTTCTGTCTTGCCAATAGTGCCAGTGTAGTAGGTATTTCCCAAGACCTGGACTTCTTGAGTTTTGTCCAAATTCTGAGTCAAATGTATCAGCTCTTCGGGCATGGCAGCAATGATTCCAATTTTCATTTCATTTCCTTTCATTTCCTTTCAATTACAAGAGTTTCATTGCCAAAACTAGCAAAATCAAAAGTATAATCACCACAAACAAGACTCGGTTGAGTTTTGAGTTGAAGACATTTCTCTTAGTGTTCTCAATGCGGCGGCTCTTATGAATCGTTGGCTCTACTTCAATTGTAAGTGTATCTTGACTAAAACCGTGGTCTCTAGAACGTGAATAACCAAAATGTTGTGAAGACGTTGGTAGGATCTTTGTTTCCTCATCATCTTGAAGAGGTGGTCCTGAGATTTTCTCACCACGGTTGGCACGTTCAATCATTTCGTCTGTTAATAAAGGTTTTCCCATGGGTTTCTCCTCTATTTCTTTTGTAGTTCCCAGTACTGAATCGCCATAATGGTCTTGGCATCACAGATATGACCTGACTGGATCAGGTTCTTGGCTTCCTCTAGACTTACTTCTAAGACTTCCAAGGTTTCATCATCATCTTGTGGGCGAGGATTTTCCACCTTGACCAAATCACTAGCAAGGTAGAGTTTTAGTTTTTCATTACAAAATCCAATCGCAGAATAGAAATCGTACAACAGTTCTAACTTAGCCGTGTAGGCAACTTCTTCTTCCAATTCACGAAGTGCCGCTGCCATTGGATCCGCATTTTCACCAATTTCCAGTTTTCCAGCGGGAATTTCATAAGAAACAGCCTCGATAGCCTTTCGATATTGCTTAACGAGGACGATTTTATCCTCAGCTGTCACGGCTAGTACACAAACAGCCCCATTGTGAAAAATCAAGTCACGTTGGGCAGTTCCCTTTCCTTCTGGTAGTTCCACCTGGTCTTGTACTAGTTTGAAAATAGGACCTTGATAGATTTCCTTCCGGCTAATCGTTTTTTCTTCAAATTCCATGATAGACTCCTACTGATTCTTAGGATGATGAGGCAAACGTAGTGCATATTCATCTTTATTAACTTGACGTCCACGTCCAATAGCAATGGCGTCAGCTGGAACATCTTTTGTAATCGTTGAACCAGCTCCAACTAGTGAATTATCACCAAGTTCCACTGGAGCAATAATGGTTGAGTTTGATCCAACAAAGGCATTGTTGCCAATGACAGTTTTGTACTTGTTTTTCCCGTCATAGTTAACTGTAATGGTACCAGCACCGAAGTTAACATGGCTACCTACTTCACAGTTTCCGATATAGGTCAAATGACCTGCCTTGGTATTCTCACCGATTGAAGAACCTTTAACTTCTACGAAGTTACCAATATGAACTTGGGCACCGAGGCTTGAACCTGGACGAATGTGGGCATAGGGGCCGACTGTCACACCTTCCGCAACACTACTTTCCTCAATCATGGAGTTCGTAATCACGGCTCCAGCTCCAATAGTACTATCTACGATATAAGTTCCATTTGTTAAAACAGTTTCCGCCCCAATTTTCGTTTGACCTTTCAAGGTAACGTTCGCTTCGATTTGGACTTCAGGAGCAATCTCAACATCAATATCGATGTAAGTTGCTTCAGGATTGACAAAGCTGACACCATTAACCATATGAGTGTGATTGATACGGCGACGCATCACTGCTTCCGCAGTCGCAAGAGCCACACGATCATTTACTCCAAGACTTTCATCAAAGTCTTTCAGAGTATAGGCACCAACCTTCTCACCCGCATTACGGAAAATACCAATTACATCTGTAATATAATACTCACCTTGAGCATTGTTGGTGTTTATATTTTTAAGAGCTTCAAAAAGACGTTCATTGTCAAATACGTAAGTTCCAGTATTGATTTCTTTGATTTGCTTTTCAAAATCAGTCGCATCCTTTTGCTCCACAATGCGAAGAACTTCAGCATTATCGTTACGAACGATACGACCATACCCAAAAGGATCTGCTGCTTCAGCTGTTAAAATCGTCGCCACATTTTTGTGATTGATATGGAAATCCAAGAGATTCTTCAAGCTTTCACCTGTAATTAGAGGTGTATCCCCAGCGATAACCAAGGTGTGACCAGAGCAATTCTGGAGGATTGGCTCTGCCATCATGACAGCATGCCCTGTTCCTAACTGTTCTGACTGGGTAACAAAGTCTGTCTGTCCAGCCAAGACTTGCTCAACCAACTCGGCCTTGTGTCCCACTACGGTAACTGTTTTTTCAGGTTGAATAGCACCAACACTACGAAAAACGTGTTCCAACATCGAAATTCCTGCTACTTTATGAAGTACCTTAGGAAGATCTGATTTCATGCGAGTACCCTTACCCGCTGCTAAAATAATGGCATAATTTGACATACTATTCTCTTTTCTGTAAAAATTCCCTTATATTATACCATAATTTTACTTTTAAAGAACAAACAAACAGGTGCTTTCCTGAAAATCTCCCCTACTTGTCTACATTTCTAGACTGTTTCCTTTGATTTTTTTAAATTTTTACGATAAACTAAATAAGTATGAGAAAACAAATTCATCCAGCTATTATTTTTAGTTTATTTGGAATTTTCATAGCGATTTTACTCCTCAATAGACCAAGTTTTGAGGATCATCCTATCAAAACAAAACCAAATGCTCTTCAAGTTGAAACACAAGCCTTGCATAATCTTGACAAACCCATTATCGACGTCTCTGGTTGGCAAAGACCTGAGGAGATTAACTACGACACCTTATCTCAAAACATTTCTGGTGTTATCGTTCGCGTGCACAATGGGGCTCAGCATACTGAAGCAAATGATGCTGCCTTTATCAATGGTGTCGATAAAGCTTATAAAAATCACATATCAGAATTCCAAAAACGAAATGTCCCTGTGGGTGTTTATGCTTACGTTGCTGGAAAAAGCAAAGAAGATATGGAGAAGGCTGCTGAAGTCTTCTACAATGCTGCTTCTCCCTACAATCCTAGCTACTACTGGTTAGATGTTGAAGAAAAAACAATGTCTGATATGAATGAAGGTGTTGAGGCCTTTCGCGCCAAACTGGCAGCTCTCGGCGCTAAAAACATCGGCATCTACGTTGGAGTTTACTTCATGCAAGAGCATAGTATCAATACAGAAAAGTTCACTGCTATTTGGATCCCTTCCTATGGAACGGACTCTGGTTATTTTGAAACGAAGCCAAATACTGATCTGGACTACGATCTCCATCAGTACACATCTAAAGGAAGAATTGCAGGATTTGAACATCATTTGGACATCAATTTGATTTCTACTGCTAAAGAGAAGGAAGAAACCTTCCGAAAATTATTTTTGAGACCATAAGACAAGTGAAAATAACAAACTTTTTCACTTGTTTTTTCATTTTCTCCCCGTCTGTGTTATAATTGATAGCATAGAGAAAGAATTTTATGAAATTGAGGATCTTATTATGTTTTCATGGATTGCACGAGTTATTAAAGGAATCGTCATCGCATTAGGATTTATCCTACCGGGAATTTCTGGCGGTGTTTTAGCAGCTATTTTGGGTATTTACGAGCGAATGATTGGCTTTCTGGCTCACCCCTTTAAAGATTTTAAAGAGAATGTCCTTTACTTTATCCCAGTAGCTATCGGGATATTGCTTGGGATTGGTTTATTTTCCTATCCGATCGAGTATTTGCTAGAAAATTACCAAGTCTATGTTTTGTGGAGCTTTGCGGGAGCTATCATCGGTACAGTTCCTAGCCTCCTTAAAGAATCTACTCGAGAATCTGATCGGGACAAGATTGACCTAGTCTGGTTCTGGGCTACCTTTATCATTTCTGGGTTGGGTCTTTACGCTCTCAATTTTGTCGTAGGATCACTCAGCGCAAGTTTTGAAAACTTCATCTTAGCGGGTGCTCTCTTAGCTCTGGGTGTCTTGGTTCCTGGTTTAAGTCCGTCAAATCTCCTCTTGATTTTGGGACTGTACGCTCCTATGCTGATTGGTTTTAAAACCTTTGATTTATTTGGCACCTTTCTTCCTATCGGCATTGGTGCAGGAGCAACCCTCATTATCTTTTCAAAATTGATGGATCATGCCTTGAACAACTACCACTCCCGTGTTTATCACTTTATTATTGGAATTGTTCTGTCGAGCACTCTCTTAATTTTGATTCCAAATGCTGGAAATGCTGAAAGTATCCAATACACTGGGCTTTCCATTGTGAGCTATGTTCTCATTGCCTTCTTCTTTGCGCTTGGTATCTGGCTTGGTATCTGGATGAGTCAGTTGGAGGATAAGTATAAATAATGGCAAAGAAAGTCAAGAATAAAAAAACCTTGGTCGAACAAATCTTAACCAAGGCGGGTATCGACCATATCGGTATTCAAATCAATGCACTTGAAGGAGAACTTCCTCCTGAATACGACCGAACACATATCTTTAAAACCTTGGCTCTGCTGGGAGACAAGACAGGCCCAATCATCGGAATCGTCCCCATAACAGAACACCTCGCTGAGAAAAAATTAGCAAAGGTTTCTGGAAATAAAAAAGTGAGCATGATTCCACAGAAAGACTTAGAAAAAACGACAGGCTATATTCATGGGGCAAATAACCCCGTCGGCATTCGCCAAAAACACAATTATCCTATTTTTATTGATCAGACTGCTTTGGATTTGGACCAAATGATCGTCTCTGCTGGAGAAGTTGGACATAGTATCATCATACGTCCTCGAGACTTGGCCAGCTTTGTAAAAGCGGATTTTGCTGATATCTTGGAGGAAAGTAAGTAATGAAACTCTATTTTGTCCGTCACGGTCGCACCCTCTGGAATCTTGAAGGACGTTTTCAAGGTGCTAGTGGGGACTCGCCCCTTCTTCCAGAGTCCATTGACACTCTAAAGCAACTGGGTCAGTATCTCAAGGAAATACCTTTTGATACGATTTATTCTAGTGATTTAC
This sequence comes from uncultured Streptococcus sp., assembly GCA_905373305.1. Taxonomy (GTDB): domain Bacteria; phylum Bacillota; class Bacilli; order Lactobacillales; family Streptococcaceae; genus Streptococcus. Next base: position 5,802 of record CAJPSM010000059.1, read on the forward strand.
CTAGAGCGGTCAAATCTGCTGAAATTATCCAAGGTCAACTCCTGAAACCTTGTCCTTTAGAAAGTATTCCAGACCTACGTGAATGGCAACTTGGGAAACTTGAAGGTTTAAAAATCGCAACTCTCAATGCCATCTACCCTCAACAAATCAAGGCCTTTCGCTCCAATCTGGCTCAGTTTGATACGAGGATGTTTGAAGCCGAGTCTCTCTACAGCACGACTCAGCGTACTATTCAATTTATTAAATCTCTGAAAGAAAGTCCGGCTGAAAACATTCTAATCGTCGGTCATGGTGCAAATCTCACTGCTAGCCTACGTACACTTCTAGGTTATAAAGAGGCTCACCTTCGCAAAGATGGGGGCTTAGCCAATGCTAGCCTAACAATTTTGGACACTGTGGATTTTGAATCCTTCACTCTCGAAAGATGGAATGACACTTCCTATCAGGAAAAATAATGGAACTTGATCTCAGCGGTCAAGTTCTTTTTAGTTTTCAAAGAATATCCGTGAATTTCTTTGCTATTTATGATAAAATGGGAGTATCGCAAAAAATGACTCATCGTATCAAATTTTGAGTAAAACTAGGAGGATCCCATGTCTACAGAACATATGGAAGAACTAAATGACCAGCAGATCGTTCGCCGTGAAAAAATGGCTGCGCTCCGTGAACAAGGAATCGATCCCTTCGGAAAACGTTTTGAACGTACTGCTAACTCTCAAGAACTTAAAGATAAATTTGCAGAACTTGACAAAGAACAACTACATGAATTAAACGAAACTGCTACGATTGCAGGACGCTTGATAACCAAACGTGGTAAAGGGAAGGTCGGCTTTGCCCATCTCCAAGACCGTGAAGGTCAAATCCAAATCTACGTTCGTAAAGACGAAGTCGGTGAAGAAAATTACGAAATCTTCAAAAAAGCAGACCTTGGTGACTTCCTCGGTGTCGAAGGTGAGGTCATGCGTACCGATATGGGAGAACTCTCTATCAAGGCTACACACATCACTCACTTGTCTAAAGCTCTTCGTCCACTTCCTGAAAAATTCCACGGTTTGACAGACGTTGAAACCATCTACCGTAAACGTTACCTAGACTTGATTTCTAATCGTGAAAGCTTTGAACGTTTTGTCACTCGTTCAAAAATCATCTCTGAAATCCGTCGTTACCTTGACCAAAAAGGTTTCCTTGAAGTGGAAACACCTGTTCTCCACAACGAAGCTGGAGGTGCTGCTGCTCGTCCATTTATCACACACCACAATGCTCAAAACATTGACATGGTGCTTCGAATCGCGACGGAGCTTCACTTGAAACGTCTTATCGTAGGTGGAATGGAACGCGTTTATGAGATTGGTCGTATCTTCCGTAATGAAGGTATGGATGCCACTCACAACCCTGAGTTCACTTCTATCGAGGTTTACCAAGCTTATGCAGACTTCCAAGATATCATGGACTTGACGGAAGGTATTATCCAACACGCTGCTAAAGCTGTCAAAGGTGATGGTCCAGTCAACTACCAAGGAACTGAAATCAAAATCAACGAACCATTCAAACGTGTTCACATGGTGGACGCTATTAAAGAAATTACTGGTGTTGATTTCTGGCAAGACATGACTTTCGAGGAAGCAAAAGCTATTGCTGCTGAAAAGAAAGTTCCAGTTGAAAAACACTACACTGAAGTTGGTCACATTATCAACGCCTTCTTTGAGGAGTTCGTTGAAGAAACCTTGATCCAACCAACCTTTGTCTACGGACATCCAGTAGCTGTCTCTCCACTCGCTAAGAAAAATCCTGAAGATGAGCGCTTTACTGACCGTTTTGAGCTCTTCATCATGACTAAGGAGTACGGTAATGCCTTTACTGAGTTGAATGACCCAATCGATCAGCTTAGCCGTTTTGAAGCCCAAGCAAAAGCTAAAGAACTTGGGGACGATGAAGCAACGGGTATCGACTACGACTACATCGAAGCCCTTGAATACGGTATGCCACCAACAGGTGGTTTGGGAATCGGTATCGACCGCCTCTGCATGCTCCTCACAGATACAACTACTATCCGTGATGTATTGCTTTTCCCAACAATGAAATAAACTCTTATCCTCTGCCTCTTGTCAGAGGTTTTTAATACTAAAAAGAGACTGAGGTTCATATACTGACCCCAAAAAGTTAGACAAATAATTTAAGCGAAGGATTTAGTTCTGT
>CAJPSM010000060.1 GCA_905373305.1 uncultured Streptococcus sp.
CATGAGCAAGTCCAAAGAAAGGACCAGCGCCCAGGTAGATAACACGGTTAAAGTCGAGGTCAACCAGTTCTTTAACATCTGCTGCATTGTCTAGAACTTTACGCGCAAGGCTAGTCACAACTTCAAAACGTTGAGCTTTCACAGCAAATTCTGTAGGATCAAAGACCAAGAGAGCTGTCAACATCATAGACGTAAAGCTAGAAGTCATGGCAAATCCAGCGTCATTGGAAGCAGCCGGTTGCAAGAGCAAAAGATTGCGGTCATCGCCATGAGCTTGAAGAGCCAATTTCCCTTCTGCAGCACATGTAATGGTCACTTGATAGAGGTCATCAACCAAGGCTTTAGCCAAATCAACGGTTGCCACACTTTCAGGTGAATTACCGCTACGAGCAAAGGATACAAGGACAGTTGCCACATCTTTTTTCAGATAGGTTTCTGGATTGGCAACAATATCTGTTGTCGCAATAGAATTGAAATTCCATTTGCGCTCGTCATAGACTTCCTTAAAGTAAGGCACCAAGGTATCTCCCACATAAGCAGAAGTCCCAGCACCTGTCAAGATAACCTTAATATAGTCATGTCTATCAGCGATATCTTGCAGAAAGGCTGCAATTTCTTCACATTTCGCTTGATAGGCTTCAAAAGCTTCTTTCCATACATCAGGCTGTTGGTAGATTTCACGAGTCGTGATTTCTGCACCCAGTTCAAGTAATTCTTCTTTTGTGTAATTTAGCATAGAGTTCCTCTAATCTATTGTTGTTTCATTCCTATTGAAAATATGGGAATGGGAGTGACTCCCATTCCCATGTATATTCTATATAAGATGTTCTAACGATTTTCACGTTATCACATCGTATACTCAATGAAAATCAAAGAGCAAACTAGGAAGCTAGCCGCAGGCTGTACTGGAGTACGGCAAGGCGACGCTGACGTGGTTTGAATTTGATTTTCGAAGAGTATTATTCATCTTCGTCATCATCGAAGCCCGCTAACAGATCGTTGACTTTTACAATGCTTTCTGCAGCTCGGCTCTTGTAGTCCGCATCTGCGCCTGTAAGGCTGGCATTGATAAATTCAATCACCATTGGAAGATTCATTCCTGCGTAGAGTTCAATGTCGCGACCTTCCATGATCAAACGGCTTACCACGTTACATGGTGTACCACCGAGAAGGTCCGCAAAGACTAGGAAATCATCCAATCCTTCGATAGCAGCTTCAAATTTTGCAGTAAATTCTTCTGGACCATCTTCTGGAAGAAGGGCCACTGCATGAATGTTGTCCTGTGGACCCATGATCATTTCTGTGCTACCTTTAAGTTCTTCACAGAAACGACCATGACTCACCAAAATTAATGATTTACTCATAAATTATGCGCCCATTCCAAGCAAGAATTTACCGATGAATGAAAGACCTACTGCAAGAACGATAATGATACCGATCGCTTTAGTAGAGTTCATACCTTTCTTACCAAGCAACCAGAAGATAAAGGCAGTAAAGATTGCTGGAAGCAAACGTGGGAAGATTGAGTTCAAGATGTCTTGGAAGTCAATCATCTTTTCACCGATTGGCAATTTGTAAGAAATCTCAAAGTTGATCATTGTTGCTACAAGAGCACCCATCATGAAGACACCAAGTACAGATGCAGCGTCAATCAAAGCTGTCAAAGTACTTTGCATGTTGTTGATAAGGTTAACCCCTTCTTTGTAGGCAAATTCCAATTGTTTCCAACGGAAGATGTCATAAGCAACTGCAACTGCGATCCAAAGGAAGATACCCCATGGTTGGCCAGCGATAGCCATAGTTGCTGCGATAGATCCCATGATAGCAGGTACAAGTGAACCAAAGATTGTATCTCCAAGAGGAGCAAATGGTCCCATCAAACCTGTCTTGATACCGTTAACGGCATCTTTTGAACCCACACCATCTTTTTCTTCCATGGCAAGGTCAAAACCAGCGATAATAGTGTGGAAGAATGGTGAAGTATTGAAGAATTGAGTATGAACTTTCATCATTTCTTTCAATTCAGGAGTTCCATCCCCATACATTTTACGTAATTGTGGCAAGATCATGTAAAGGTAACCAGAAGCTTGCATACGTTCGTAGTTCCAACCTAATTGGAAAGTAAACAAGCTACGTTTGTTGATTTGATTAAAATCTTCTTTTGTTAGTTTGTAATTAGAATTCGTCATCTTCGATTTCCCCACTTTCTGATGGTGTAGAAGGTGCTGCTACAGCAACTTTTTGGCTGTTCTTGAAGTGAACAACTGCAAGGAAGATACCCACGATAGAGATACCGATCATAGACAATCCTTTGAAGTTGTTAACAAAGCCAATTTTTTCAGCAACTTCAGCAGGAAGAGTGCCAATGATTCCAGCAACTGCTCCACCAAGACTTGTTACGTTTGAGTAAAGAACAGTCAACATAGCTGTCAAACCGAATCCCATAGCAAGGTAGTGAAGGTTACGTTTAACTGGAAGGTAACGAAGCAAGATAGCGAATCCAAGACCTGGAAGCATACGACCTGCAAGAGTCAAACCGTCTGCAACCCATTGGTATTCTTTAACAAGGTTTACAACACCTTGTACGAATTCTCCACCGAAAGCAAGGGCGAAGAATACTGGAAGGGCACGAGAAAGAGCCCATGGAATCGCACCAAGTAGGTAGTTGCGTTCGATACCTTTGTAGTCAAAGCGTTCGATCGCAGCATCAATACGGTGTGCAAAGAAAGTAGTTGTCATACGTCCAAGAACGTCGAAGTATGTCAAAAGTGCTGCTACTGGTACAGCGATTGTTGTAATCGCAAGATCTGTATCAATACCTTGAGAGATAGAGAATGCTGTTGCAAGAACCGCACCAGAAGTTGCGTCGATACGAGAAGCACCACCAAAGGTACCAACCCCGAGAACGAACAACTGCAAGCTACCACCGATAAACAAACCAGTTGTCACATCTCCCATGATCAAACCAGTAATGAAACCAGCGAATACAGGGGAACCTGCAGATGAAACGATTGTCAACTCATCACAGATTTGATAAGCTGAGTACAAAGTGAGAAGTAAAATTTGCCACCATTGTATCATAACAATGACCTCCTAAAAATTTTTTCCTATTTTAATAAGCTCAAAAAGTCTGAAACTGGATCATTTGGAACCATTTGAGCAGTGAGTTTCACACCTTTTTCTGCTAGTTTGTGGAAATCTTCCACATCCTTGTCTACCACGTTGATAGAACGTGTGATAGAGCGAGTTTCTGGTGTTTGAGACATATTGCCGACGTTGAGTGTTTCAAGCGGAACACCTGCTTCGACCAAACCAAGGAAACGGTCTGGTTTACGTGCAACGATAAAGAGACGTTGGCTATCGTATTTACCAGCAAGGATATTTGCTGCTGCTTTCTCAACTGGCAAGATACTGAGTTTCACACCTGGTGGTGTCGCAAGTTTCAAACCACTCTTTTCAATATCGTTGTTAACAACTTCGTCGTCTACAACCATAATGCGTGAAACATTTAGTTTTCCAGCCCAAAGATTGGCTACTTGACCGTGGATCAAACGTCCATCGATACGGCATCCTACAATTGTCATAAGTTTTCCCCCTTTATGTGTTTTAGTGTAGGTTTACGAGTTAAATGAATCTCTTCTTTATATTCGCCCTCAGTTTCAAAGATGATGATGCGGTTAGCACCTTCCTTGAGATAGCTATGAGGGATATAAAGTGAGAGGGTCGGGCCGACGTTCCAGAAACGTCCTAAGTGACGCCCGTTGACAAAGGCAACTCCCTTACCAAACTCAGACAAGTCTAAGTAGGTATCCTTCGGCTCTTCGACCGTAAAGTCGAAAGCGTAAAAGGCTGGCTGTCCTTCTGTCCATCCTTTTGAAAAATCAATTTTCTCAGGATTATCCAGTGGCAGTGGATATTGTTTCCAATTCAGTAAGAAATGTAGATCCTTGCAGACACCTGTACGAATTCCTTTACGTTGCGTATCTGCCAAGAACTTATGACCGTAGTTGACACGCCCCATATTTTCGATCAAGATGTCAATTTCTGAAAAGCCTTCTCGATTGCCCTGACAGTAGATATCTTCACCTATCTCTGTCTGGTATTGAGTAGCAATCCATTGACCATCTACAAAGAGCTGAGCTCGGTCACGTCCATCGATGATACGGAGACGTTCTTCTTCTGCATCCCAACTTGCCTCATTGCGGTAGAGAAGGTAGCCATAACTTTGACCAAGTTCTTCCATCGCTTTTGGATAGAGGCTTTCAGTAGGACTAGAGAGACTATCCAGAGTTTCAAACAAGGAAACTTTTTCGACCAATGGAATGGACCCTATCTCCATGCTTTCCTTATAGAGTGGTTCCAACTGTGGATACTCCGGGAAGTGTGTTGCCATCATCTTCTTGACTGCTAGGTATTTAGCAGTTGGATTTCCTTCTTCATCGAGAAGGGCATCATAGTCGTAAGATGTGACTTGTGGCAAATCCAGAGTTCCTCGAGCCGAGCAACCATTCATGAAACCAAAGTTTGTTCCACCATGGAACATGTAAAGGTTGATAGAGCCTTGCTCCAATACCTCTTGAACAGCTTCTGCCAATTCTTTAGGATCCCGTGTGATGATGGGTTCTTTCCAACGGTTGAACCAACCATCCCAGAATTCCATACACATGAGGGGCCATTTCTTGCCATGCTCATCAAAGAATTCCTGCATCTGTGAAAAGTTGTACGGAGCTTTAGAACCGAAGTTTCCTGTCACAAAGAGGTCGTCTTCGATCAAGGTTCCGGCTTTCAGAGTAGCCCTCCATGGGCCATCTGAAGTAAAGAGTGGGCAATCAATCCCTCGGTCTTCCATCAATTTTCGAATTGCTCGTAGATAAGACTTATCTTCTCCATAAGAGCCATATTCATTTTCGACTTGCATCATGAGAATGTTTCCGCCGTTATCCAACAAGCGAGGCACAAGCCTTGGCAATAATTGGTCATAATAGCGAGCAACAGCCTCGATGTAGGCCGGGTCGGACGAGCGAATTCGCATGTCCTTGGTCAAGAGCCAAGCCGGCAAGCCACCAAATTCCCATTCCGCACAGATAAATGGAGACGGGCGTACAATGGCATAGAGACCCAAATCTTGTGCAATTTGAAGAAATCTCTCCAAATTTCTGGCACCTTCAAAATCAAACTCCCCTTCAACAGGTTCGTGTAAATTCCAAGCCACATAGGTCTCGACTGTATTAAAGCCAAGCGCCTTTAAGTTATAGAGAGAATGATACCAATCCTCTGCTGGAATCCTAAAATAATGAATGGCGCCGGACAAAATCTTGAACGGTTTTCCGTCTAAATAGAAATCGTCCTCAATTTTAAATCTGGTCATGTTGTTACCTCTGACGAATTAAGTTTGCGCTTTCATTTATTATAATATTAACTATAATCAAATCTTTTGCATTTGTCAATAGGTTTTAGAAAATTATTTAAAATTTTTCTATTTTTTTACTTACCGTTTACCGAAATTATCTAAAAATAGCATGAAAACGATCTTTTTATGTATGATAATTCACAAGAACATCAAATGAATTTTTTTACATGTAAAATAACATTTTTAGTCTATTATTTTAATTTTTTGACCTTAATACTACTCTTTTCTCTATATTTGTGGTAAAATCAAAATTGGAGAAAGAGAATCGAGGTGAAATTTATGGCTATTCCTAAATACCAATATATTAAAGATGAATTAAAAAACAAAATCATCTCTGGTCAATTTGCAAGTGGAGATAAATTTTATACAGAAGCCGAATTGATCGCGATGTACGATGTGAGTTCAATCACAGTTGTTCGTGCCTTGAACGACCTTGCTAAAGACGGCTACATTGTCCGCCAACAAGGTAAAGGTACTTTCGTTTCACGTGCCCGCAAGCACAAACTCGTTGAGTTTTCAGATGTCGAAATCTTTGAAACAAAAGACGATAAAGTTACTGTCCTTTCTATCGAGCGCGGAAACAAACTTGAATATTTAGATAAACTTGGACTACGTGGAGATCAATTCTACTATAAGATTGAACGTATTCGTCAGACAAACGACGTAACATACATCTACCACACATCTTATATTCCTGAGCAATACATCAATGCCAACTATCCAAATCTTGACTATTATAGCTCTATCTATACACGTTTCAAATTGGATTACCGCATTCACATGAGTGATGAACATTTTGAGGAAATCAACGAAATCGCATTCCCAACACCAGAGCATGCTGCTTCTGTACTCGGAATCGATACACAATTCCCAACTGTCTTCCAAACGAAGACTACAAAACTTGAAGCCACTGGCCAAGTCCTTGCCTATAGTGAAACTTATAAGCGAGCAGACTACTACAAAATCAAATTCATCTCATGTAACCGAGGTCATTAAGAAAAAGCCTGAGCCTAGCTCAGGCTTTTTCTATATTCATTATAGCATGCACCATTTAGTATGAACATATGACGAAGGGTAATTCTTTAATTAGTAGTGCTTTTACTAAAAACAAGTTAAATATTGGCTAGATTTTCCTTGTTTTTAGTTTTTTGACAATTTTTTCCTAAATCTTATGATTTCCTCCATTTATTATAGTTCTTTCATAAAGCCACTTGACTTTTTATATCTTAGATAATAAAATAAAAACAGTTTTGTGTAAACGCTATCATACAATATAATAACAGGGAGGTTTTATCATGAAACTAGAAAAGAAACAGCGCTTCTCCATTCGTAAGTACGCGATTGGAGCAGCTTCTGTGCTCATAGGATTTACTTTCGGCACTCAAGCCGTATCTGCCGACAGCGTCACTCCAACACCAGAAAATCCAAGCGTGGCTCAAACCGCTCAGGGAGAACCACTGGCTGCTGAAACATCGACTGAAAGCAAGCTTGAAGAAAGAGTTGAAGCAAAAACCGAGGAGACAAAAGAAGCTTCAGCTACACTCGCTCCAACAACCGAAAAAACTGAATCCCCAGCAGTTGCAGAGAAAGCTGACGAGACTCCAGTCAATGAAAAAACTATTCCTGCTTCAGAAGAAAACTCAGAACCAGTAAAAATTGACGAAGAAAAGAAAAATGATCCATCAACACCTGCAACAACGGCTCCGAGCGTTGAACGAGCAAGTCAGGTAAATGAAAAACTGGCGAAAAGAAAAATGATCTCAATCGATGCTGGACGCAAGTACTTCTCACCTGAGCAACTCAAAGAAATCATCGACAAAGCCAAACACTACGGTTATACTGACCTTCATTTACTAGTTGGAAATGATGGCATGCGTTTTATGTTGGACGACATGACGATCAAAGCCAATGGCAAAACCTATGCCAGTGATGATGTCAAACGTGCACTCGAAAAAGGAACAGATGCCTACTACAAGGATCCAAATGGCAACCACTTAACAGAGAGCCAAATGACGGACTTGATCAACTATGCTAAAAACAAAGGCATTGGTCTCATCCCAACTGTAAACAGCCCTGGCCACATGGATGCCATTCTCAATGCCATGAAAGAACTTGGTATTGAGAAGCCAAACTTTACCTACTTTGATAAGGAATCTGCTCGTACCGTTGACCTTGATAACAAAGAAGCAGTTGCATTTACCAAGGCTCTGATTGACAAGTATGCTGCTTACTTCGCTGGCAAATCTGACATCTTTAACATCGGACTCGACGAGTATGCCAACGATGCTACAAACGCCAAAGGCTGGAGCGTTCTTCAGGCCTACAAGTGGTATCCAGAAGACGGCTTCCCAGATAAGGGTTATGACAAATTTATCGCCTACGCCAATGACCTTGCTCGCATCGTCAAATCTCACGGCCTCAAGCCAATGGCCTTCAATGACGGTATCTACTATAATAGCGACACTAGCTTTGGAACTTTTGACAAAGACATCATCGTTTCTATGTGGACTGGTGGATGGGGCGGATACG
>CAJPSM010000061.1 GCA_905373305.1 uncultured Streptococcus sp.
CTTGAAGAGGATAATAGGCAATTACCTCAGCTTGACCTTTTCGGAAATGGTCTTTCTGGCTGCCTGCGTTGAATTGTTGGTCTTTTTCGTTTTTTAAAGCTTCAATTTTTTGTTCATAGGATTGTTTCTGCAAAATCTTGTGACCAATCAAACCACCCAGGCAGATCATAGCAAGACTTAAAATACCTACTAAAACAAGTAATACATTTCTCTTTTTATCGTGGGAAGCACGCTTCTCTCTATTTTTCTTCATACCTCCATCATATCAAATCAGAACTATAATTTCAATGATAAATCGATATTCTTCTATTTTTGAAAGAAATAATAAAAAGCCTAGATGATCTAAGCTTTTCGGGTATTAGAAGCGAATCGCTTCACGTGTTTTTTCATAAGAAGAAACAAAGCGATTTGTGACTCCTGGTTCTGCAACTTCTAAGGCCTGAGAAATCTTCTCAAATGATGCCTTGTAGTCAAATTCTTTTTCAAAAATTTCAAGCGCTTCATTGAAAGCTTGCTGTATACGCTCATCAAATGAACGGTAACGATTTGAATACTGCAAGAGTTGCTCCGTCAAGGTCGCATATTGAACAATATTGTAGGTTTCTGTTTCAAGAGCCTCCATATCATGGGTCGCAATTTCAAGAATTCGTTTAACGGATTCAATATTAACTTGTGGTTGCTCTAACTCTGCCATCAAATCTTCTGTGTTATGGCTTGCAGTGAAGAAAAGTTTCAAGAAACTTTGAGGAATACCCGGCAAGTTTCTCTTTTCCATATACCGTTTAATGGTATGCAAACGATTCACATAAACATTGGCTTTCTGACGAGCATTGATGTCGTCTTTTTCGATTTGAGCCAGGCGTTCACTAACAGAAACTTGCTCGTCTTCAATATCTTTTAGATTACTTTGAAGTGAATTAAACTGCTCCTCTAAAACAGAGTAGGCCTGAGTAGGTTCTGTCTGATCTTCAGTTGCCTCTGTGATTGCTGTATCAAGAGCTGACAATTCAGCTTGAAGACGGCGGACATGGTTCCCATCACTTTCTGGGAGAAGATAGGTCTTATTTAAGCGTTCAAGATCCTGAACCAAAACCTGATTATTTTCTTTCAAGTGATTGAGATAGGTTGGAAGCGTTGAAAGGAGACTCTCAACGACTTTTTGAGCAGCAATTTCACGCGTAAAAATATCGTAGAGCGCATTAATCTCTTCTTGGATTTGTGTATTTTCATACTCCGCATTGTCCAATTCCAACTGGCGGATGTTTTCTTGATTATTTTTCAAGGATTCATGTAAAAGTTGGAAGCGTGACTCGATATCCGTTTCAGTGAAGTGATAATTAGCATCTAAGAGTTTACGGTAGCCTTCCTCCAAATCTTCCAATTGTTCTGGCAGTTCCTTTGTCAAGGTTTCAACAAGAGCTGGAACTCGATCAACGATATGTGTTAAAGCGAGAATATGATTTTCAGTTGAATCAAGAATTGCTGCAGCTTCAACTGGGTCACCTGAAGAGTTCAAGGTTACAAATTGAGAAAACTCTGACTGGATATTTTCCAATTGTTTCTCAATTTCAGGAAGGGCTTTACCATACTGTTCCGAATTTTCTGCTACAGTATGTTGCAGACTTTCAAATAAGTCCAAAGCATGCAGAACACGTCCGCTATTCTTAGACTCTTGTTTTTCAAGTTCTGAAAGTGCATTGCGAATCGCCGCAATGTCTTCTTCAATTAAATCAATTTGACTTTCGATTTGATCGATTTGATGAGCCGCTTTGAAAAAGCGAAAAGAATTATTATAGCCTTCAGCCTCAAACAGGTTATTTTCAATATCAGCAAATGAGTTAAGGGATAAATCGACCCATTTTTGATTCCATTCACGGAAGGTTACCTGACTTTGACCAATCAAATGCATGTTTTTAACCGCTTCAACCTCATCATTTACAGGAAGGTTGTAGAGTTCTTCTTTTCTTTCTTCGAGGGCCGTCAATCTACTTACATTACGCTTACGTAGGAAGATTGCCGCTACATAAGCCAAAATCAAAATGACTGCAATCGCAACCATTAGATAAATTAGTTGTCCATTAGACATATCAAACTCCTTTTATACTAGAAACAATCGTATTGATTATATCATATTTTTTATGTCATGGGAACTATTTCCCACATTTTTAGACGTCAAGCGTACTGTAAACAGCATTTTCTTCGATAAATTCACGACGAGGTTCAACTCGGTCTCCCATCAACATATCAAAGATTCTATCTGCTTCAGCAGCATCATCTACTGAAACACGCGCCATCAAGCGGTGTTCTGGATCCATGGTGGTTTCCCATAATTGGTGATCATCCATTTCTCCCAGACCTTTATATCGTTGGATGGTTGGTTTTGCACGCCCTTCACTATGACGTGCTAAGGCTTCTTGGAGTTTAATTTCTTGATCTGTACCTGGCTGGATGTATTCTTTGATCTCACTTCCAACTTTAACCCCATAAATCGGTGGTTGGGCAATATAAACATAACCAGCTTCTAGGATTGGTTTCATGTAGCGGTAAATTAAGGTTAGCAAGAGAGTTCGAATGTGGGCACCATCGACATCGGCATCGGTCATCAAAACGAGTTTTTGGTAACGAGCCTTAGTAACATCAAATTCTGCGCCAAATCCTGTCCCCATGGCTGTGAAGAGACTCCGAATTTCTTCGTTAGCAAGAATTTTATCCATGCTAGCCTTTTCAACGTTCAAGATTTTACCACGAATTGGCAGGATTGCCTGAAATTCACGATTTCGACCAGATTTAGCTGATCCACCAGCTGAGTCTCCCTCAACGATGAAGAGTTCTGTTTCAGCAGGGTTGTTTGAAGAACAGTCTGCTAGTTTTCCTGGTAAATTGGAAATTTCCAAGCCAGATTTCTTGCGAGTGACTTCACGCGCACGCTTGGCAGCCACACGAGCCTTGGCAGCCAAAATTCCTTTTTCCACGATGCGCTTGGCAATCTGTGGATTCTCCATGAGAAAATCAGAAAAGGCATCGCTAAAGAGACGATTGGTAATCTTAACCACTTCACTATTGCCCAGTTTGGTCTTGGTTTGTCCTTCAAACTGCGGATTAGGATGCTTGACAGAGATCACAGCAGTCAAACCTTCACGAACATCTTCTCCTGTCAGGTTGTCTTCATTGTCTTTTAATAGCTTATTTTTGCGGGCATAATCATTGATAACACGCGTCAGTGCTGTACGGAAACCTTGTTCATGTGTTCCACCTTCATGGGTGTGAATGTTATTGGCGAAACTCATGACATTTTCGTGGTAACCTGTTGTGTACTGCATGGCTACTTCAACTGTGATATCATCCATCTCACCGTCTGTGTAAATTGGTGTATCAAAGATCACGTCCTTGTTCTCGTTGATATATTCAACGTAGCTAGCAATTCCACCTTCATAGTGATAATGCTTGGTTTGTTCGAGACCTTCACGCTTATCTGTTATTGAGATTCGAAGTCCTCGGTTCAAAAAGGCTAGCTCTTGAATACGTTTGTTTAATTTGTCAAAGTCAAAAGTCGTTGTTTCTGTAAAAATCTCTGGATCTGGTGTGAAGTGAACTGTTGTTCCAGTTTTATCCGTATCTCCAACCACCTCAAGGTCAGCAACAACATGACCACGACGGTATTCTTGGTAATGAATCTTACCGTTTTTGTGAACATGAACATCTAGTTGCGTTGAGAGGGCATTTACTACGGAAGAACCTACTCCATGGAGACCACCTGAAACCTTGTATCCGCCACCGCCGAATTTTCCTCCAGCGTGAAGGACTGTAAAGACGGTCTCAACAGCAGGACGTCCTGTCTTTTCCTGAATGTCAACAGGAATTCCACGGCCGTCGTCCACAACGGTGATGGAATTATCTGGCTCAATAAAGACTTGGATGTGACTGGCAAATCCAGCTAAGGCTTCGTCAATTGAGTTATCAACAATTTCCCAGACTAGGTGGTGAAGACCTTCTTTTGAAGTCGATCCAATATACATACCTGGACGCATACGAACGGCTTCCAGCCCCTCCAAAACTTGAATTTGACTGGCATCATAATCCTGTGCCTGTTGATTTTTGATTTCTTCTGTCATTTTTTCCCTTTTCTTACATGTCTATTGCTTGTCTCAATGTCGCAACGTTTTTAAAAAGATAGGCATCTAAGCCAGCAGCTTCACCTGCTTCTATATCAATATTTCTGTCACCAATGACCAAACCGGATGTAATATGATATTTATCACGTAAATAAATCATGGACTCAGGATCTGGTTTCCGTTTAAATCCAGAACTGGCAGTCACCACCTCGGTGAAGTAGTTCGCTATCTGGGTCTTGGCAAGAAGTTCTAGCACTTGGTCATTTCGATGAGAGACTAAGAAATGGCGTCCTCCTTTGTCAGAAATGTCTTTGAGTAATTCTGGAACTCCCTCAAACAAAACTGGATGTTCTAGCTCACGCGCTTCATTTTCTTTATAGTTCTCTAAAAAATCCTCGATATCTGGTGCAAACTTCTCAATGGCAAAAGCTGTCGAAACCTTCAAAGCTTCGTAAACACGGTCGTGTTCTTGCTCAATACCATATTGGGCCAAGGTTTCTACAAAGGCTGCTGTAGAAGTCTCATAATTATCCAATAGGGTACCACCTAAATCCCATATATAGTCGTGATATTTCATACCCTTCATTATACCATTTTTTTATGAAAAAAGCGATGATTTCCTAGATTTTTCCAAGCAAAAACGAGAGTCCGCCTCTCGTTTTACTGTTGATTTCCAAAGACATCTCGATAGAGCATGCCGTCTCGTAAACTTTCTGCATCTCCTCCCAACTGCTCTACCAACTCATAGGCAAAGGCAAGGGCAGTTGACGGTCCTCGGCTGGTTGTTAGATTGCCATCCACAACTACTGTTTCCTTTCGGTAAATTCCATCACTGATGTTTTCCTGAACACCGTCATAACAGGTGAAGTGCTTGTCTATCAGGACACCTGCTTGATGAAGGACGATTGGAGCTGCACAGATGGCTGCAATTTTCTTTCCTGCTTGGTTAAAGGCTTGAATCTCAGAAATGAGGGCTGGATTATCCCGTAGGTGAGCTGATCCTGGCATGCCACCTGGAAGAACTACCAAGTCATAGTCAGACAAATCACCATCAAAGATACGGTCGGCTTTTACCTGAATGCCATGTGATCCTGTCACGTGCTCTTCAAATCCTACCATATCACATGAAATGTTTGCTCGACGCAAGACATCAACTACTGTCAAGGCTTCAATTTCTTCAAAACCCTGGGCTAAGATAACTGCTACTGTTGCCATAGTGGCCTCCTTATTTGATTTGTTTTAGGACGACTTTCTTTCGTTTGAATGGAACTTTTCCACTTTTCTCCTCCGCTAGGTTTGTCTGGTAACTCATAGACAAGAGGAGACCGACACCAATGAGGTTGCTAATAATTGCGGAGCCCCCTTGAGAGATGAAAGGTAGAGGAATCCCTGTCAAAGGAAGTAAGCCTGTCACGGCACCGATATTTTCAAAGATATGGAAGAGCAACATCATAATAAAACCAGTCGAAATGTAGGTGTAGAACTGGTTATTTGACCTGAGCGTAATCTTCAACATCCGGTAAATAAGAAGTAAGTACAGGGCAACGACAAAGACCGAACCAATAAAGCCAAAGTCTTCAGCAATCACTGTGAAAATCATATCACTCTCACGTACTGGAATGAGGAGATTGGACACATTGAAACCTTGCCCAAACAAGCCACCACTTCCAATCGCAATTTGTCCCTGCGCCTGTTGGTAAGTCGTTGTTTGCGCGAAGTCAAAGGGATTGAGCCAAGCCAAGATGCGGTTGATCTGGTAGGTTGGCATTCCAATCTGATGCAAGAAGGCACGTCCATCCTTGCTTATAAAGATGGCCATGAAGCCTGCAACTGCAGTCACTCCTGTCGCAAAAACAGGAATGATAATCTTCCATGAAACACCTGAAAGGAGAACCATGCCTGCAAAAATAGCTACAAAGACCAAGGCAGTCCCTAAGTCACTTTGTAGGGCTAAGAGGATCAAGACTGGGATGGTAAAGGCAATCATCCAACCAATCAATAGGAAATCCAAGGGAATAGTCCGTCGCCATTCCTTGTGTTTTTGAGTGAATTGTACGATGACTCGAGCCAACATCAAGATATAGGAAATCTTCATGAACTCCGATGGCTGGAAAAGTGTCGTTCCACCAATCGATACCCAGTTCTTGGCACCTGTTGACGCTACAAGATTTGGATTGTAGAAAACAAGGGGGAGGACCATCAAAGCCAACCCTAGACCATAAAGATAGGGGGTCACCTTCCATAAAAACTCGGTATTAAAGAACATGACCACAAAACCAATGACAAGGCCCAAGGCAATCCAAGCGATTTGCTGACCTAGAATTGGTAATACATTATTTGGATAGTCATGACTAACTGCTATATAAATGGCCACTACTCCAATCACCAGTAAACAAAACACTGGTAGGAGGAGGCTATAATCGACTCGAGAGTCGAAGGAACGTTTCATATTTTTTACCTTTTCTCTTTCTGGGATTTTTCTTTCATTCTATTGCGACGAGATTGGAGAAAATCTGCTACTGCAGACCCTAGCTGTTCTCTAGCAAGAACCCGAACAGCCCTTTCTTTTGACAAGGCCTGGGCGATTTGTTTGCCGTAACGCTTGCTAACGACACGACTGTCTAAGATAACAGCAACCGAACCTTGGTCAGATCTTCTAACAGTACGGCCCAGAGCTTGTTTTAGCCGAATAATCGCCATCGGCAACTGATAATCATAGAAAGGATTTTTCCCTTCTTGACGCAGTTCTTGGTTTAATTTTTTGGTTAACGGTTCTTGGGGGTTTTGGAAAGGCAATCTCGGAATCACTTGGATCACGCAAGGATGGGTTGAAAAATCAACTCCTTCCCAGAAACTACCTGTTCCGAGTAAGATCTGGCGTTCACCTTTTTCAAAACGTTTTTTCAGTTGGCTTGGTTCCCCATTTTTATACTGAGCTAGATGCGGTTGGTCGAGCAGGTCTGAAACAGCCAGCAACATCTCTTTTGAGGTAAACAAGACCAGTATGGGTTCTTGAAAGGCCTGTAAGCTTCGAGTGACAGAAGCCACTTCACTAGCATAGTCAACAGGTGAAACTTCTGTCACAAGAGGAAAATCATCGACTAGAAAGACTTCTTGTTGCTCCTGCTTTGCTACATCAAGCTTAACAAGCGGAGCATCTGGAAATCCCAACAAATCTGCTAAGGAAACCCGATTACTGATTTCAAGAGTGGCCGATACTCCTAGGAGTCTACAATCTTCTGGCAATAAGTCTGCTAGTATAAAGCGGCCTTTTTTACTTGAACAAATCAAGACATCCTTGCTCGATTTCTCTGCTGTAGCAAGCCAAAATTCACGATCCGAGGTGAAAAAGTTTGCAATTTCTCGATACTCTGGGAGAGTTAACTCCGAAAAATGTTGGCGCAACTCTTCAAGAGAATCCAACCACTTTCCATTCTTCAGACCTGACTGATAGTGCTCCATCAAGTAACGACATTCAAAACCTATACTCTCCAGCAAGCGTTTCTGAACCAAATCTTCCTCTGTCTCCAAGGACTTTTCAATTTGAGTTACAAGTTCCTCAAGGCGATAAGCCTGCTGGGCTAGATTTTCGAGAGCTAGCAGCATTTTTTGAGCTTCATCCAAGATCAGCAAACGGTTATCGACAAACTCTGGATTGTCTTCCAAACGAGTGACCAGATAGGCATGATTAGTCAAGAGAACGCGACTGGTCTTGGCCTTTTCCTGCCCTCGTTTCCAAAAATCCTCTGTGGCAAATAAACTTTTCTTTG
>CAJPSM010000062.1 GCA_905373305.1 uncultured Streptococcus sp.
ATCGCGCGTTATCGAAAGGACATGACTGGTAGTCTGGATGAGGTGGCGATTAAGGCCATTATCGACTTGGATAAAAGTCTGACAAATCTCAATGACCGCAAGGAAGCTGTTTTGGCTAAGATTCAAGAACAAGGCAAGCTGACCAAGGAATTGGAAGAAGCTATCCTCGCAGCTGAGAAATTAGCAGATGTAGAGGAACTCTATCTTCCTTATAAGGAAAAGCGTAGGACCAAGGCAACTATTGCCCGTGAAGCTGGACTCTTTCCTCTTGCTCGCTTGATTTTGCAGAATGTAGATGGCTTAGAGAAAGAAGCTGAGAAGTTTGTCTGTGAAGGATTTGCGACTGGTCAAGAAGCCTTGACTGGTGCAGTTGATATCTTGGTAGAAGCCCTATCTGAAGATGTCAATCTACGTGCTATGACCTATCAGGAAGTGTTGAGACACTCTAAAATCACTTCGCAGGTCAAGGATGCAAGTCTTGATGAAAAACAAGTATTTCAGATTTATTATGATTTTTCAGAGACAGTTAGTAATATGCAAGGCTATCGTACCTTGGCACTCAATCGTGGTGAGAAACTAGGTGTCTTAAAAGTCGGATTTGAACATGCGACAGACCGTATTCTATCTTTCTTCTCTGCTCGTTTCAAGGTAAAAAATGCCTATATAGATGAAGTTGTTCAACAGTCAGTTAAGAAAAAGGTCTTGCCTGCTATCGAACGACGCATTCGGACAGAATTGACTGAGAAAGCAGAAGAAGGGGCTATCCAACTCTTTTCTGACAACCTGCGCAATCTCCTCTTGCTTGCTCCGCTGAAAGGGCGCGTGGTTCTAGGATTTGACCCTGCTTTTCGTACAGGGGCCAAGCTAGCTGTTGTTGATGCAACAGGGAAAATGCTGACAAATCAGGTCATTTATCCTGTCAAACCAGCCTCCGCTCGTCAAATCGAAGAAGCCAAGAAAGATTTGGCCGATCTGATTGGCCAGTATGGCGTAGAAATCATTGCCATTGGAAATGGTACTGCAAGCCGAGAGAGTGAAGCTTTTGTGGCGGAAGTTCTGAAAGATTTTCCTGAAGTCAGCTATGTTATCGTCAATGAAAGTGGTGCTTCTGTCTACTCTGCTAGCGACCTTGCTCGTCAGGAGTTTCCAGACTTGACCGTTGAAAAACGCTCGGCTATCTCTATCGCCCGTCGTTTGCAAGATCCCCTTGCCGAATTGGTTAAAATTGATCCTAAGTCAATCGGTGTCGGGCAATACCAGCACGATGTTAGTCAGAAGAAACTGTCTGAAAGTCTGGACTTTGTCGTTGATACGGTGGTTAACCAGGTTGGCGTCAATGTCAATACAGCCAGCCCAGCACTTCTCTCCCATGTAGCTGGACTCAATAAAACTATCTCTGAAAATATTGTCAAATACCGTGAGGAAGAAGGAAAAATCACTTCACGCGATCAAATCAAGAAGGTTCCTCGCCTCGGTGCCAAAGCCTTTGAGCAGGCAGCTGGTTTCCTCCGTATTCCGGAAAGTAGCAATATCCTCGATAATACTGGAGTTCACCCAGAAAACTATGGTGCAGTCAAGGAGCTCTTCAAACGCTTGGATATCAAGGACTTAAATGAAGAAGCCCAAAATAAGCTTAAGTCCCTTTCTGTCAAGGAAATGGCGCAAGAACTAGACCTCGGTCCAGAAACCCTTAAAGATATCATTGCTGATCTTCTCAAACCGGGTCGAGATTTCCGTGATTCTTTTGATGCTCCAGTTCTCCGTCAAGATGTTCTGGATATCAAGGATCTTGTTGTCGGACAGAAGCTGGAGGGTGTGGTGCGGAATGTCGTTGACTTCGGTGCCTTCGTTGATATCGGGATTCATGAGGATGGCTTGATTCATATTTCCCATATGAGTAGTAAATTTATTAAACACCCGAGCCAAGTGGTGTCAGTCGGAGATTTGGTAACGGTTTGGGTTAAGAAAATAGATACTGAACGTGAAAAAGTCAATCTGTCGCTCCTAGCTCCAGATGAATCTAACTGAGTACGTTCAGTCTGTTTCCCTCGAAGACTTTGGTAGACCTTTCACACACCAAGCCCAGTGGAATTCTCGTCTGCGAACGACAGGTGGACGATTTTTCCCCAAGGATGGGCATTTGGATTTTAATCCCAAGGTTTATAATGAACTAGGTTTGGAAGTCTTTCGCAAAATCGTGCGCCATGAACTCTGTCACTATCACCTTTATTTTCAGAAAAAAGGTTATCGCCATAAGGACCGAGATTTTAAGGAACTGTTGAAAGAAGTGGATGGGCTACGCTTTGTTCCACCTTTGAAAGACAAAAATACCTACCTAGTCTATCAGTGCCAATCTTGCCAGCAAAGTTATCAGCGTAAGAGAAGAATTGATACCAAACGCTATCGCTGTGGAGCTTGTCGAGGTAAACTCGTCATCATAAATCGGCCTAAGGACTGATGCTCTTGGTCTCGTTTTATGCTATACTACTTGTAAGAATACCGAAAGAGGAACCAATCATGAATACAAAATTTTATAAAATGAGACGAAATCGTATGGTGTCAGGAGTTTTAGCCGGTCTATCAGACAAGTGGAAACTTGACGTAACCCTAGTCCGCTTTCTCTTTGTCATTTTTACCATATCAAATTTTGGGATTGGCGTGATTATTTACATTATCCTCGCCTCTATCCTGCCAACTAAGGAAGAGATCGAAGCAGAAATGTACGGAACAGGACCACGCAAGCGTAAGGAAGCTCAAGCCATTGAAGACAATGATGGCTGGTTTTGGTGAGATTTAACAGGGAAAATTTATTATTTGCACTATGTCACTTAAAAGAAGTAGCATAAATGACTGAAAATCCCTTGTGGTTATTTAGCCACAAGGGATTTTGATATTTAAGTATATTCTTTTCCATCTTGAGAGAGATGAATTACCTGATCAGCCATTTTCCAAATACTAGGATTGTGAGTTGCGATGATAATTGTTCTATTAGCATTACGAAGTTCAAGGAGAATTTCCATAATTTCCTTGGAATTTTTTGGATCTAGCGAGGCGGTAGGCTCATCGGCTAAAATTAAAGGAGGATCTTTCAGGATAATCTTAGCAAGCGCTACGCGTTGAGCTTCACCACCAGATAATTCATAGATTTTTTGGTTGAGACTTAGATAATCTAGTCTGACAGCTTGTAGTGCTTGAAGAAGAAGTCTCTCTTTTTCTTGTTTCTTGTTCTTTTTTTTACCAATCAGTCCCAGCTCAAGGTTTTCTCGAATGGTCTGACTTTCTAATAGTCCGAAGTTCTGGAAGAGATAACCTAGCTCGTTACGATAGAATTCCTCATTTTTTAGTGAAGTCAAAGACTTTTCTTTGTAAACGATTTCTCCTTTGTCGAAAGTCTCTAGTTTTGCAAGCATATTGAGCAAAGTGGTTTTTCCACAACCACTGTCTCCTATCAAAGCATACACCATACCACTTTGAAAATTCAGATTCAAGTCTGAAAAAATAATACGAGAACCAAATTGTTTCCAAATATGTTGCAATTCAATCATGCTATCCTCCTTTGATAATGCTAACATAGGTTTTGCTTTCCTTCTTATCAAAGATCTTCAATAGAAGAACGGCTAAACTTAAAAAGCTGAAAAATAGGATCAGGGTAATCCAGATATTCTTAGAAATAATGAAAGCTAGACCACTTCCGAGAAAGAGAGCTATTATTTGAGAAGTGATATATCTACGGTGTAATTCAAAGAAATAATAGCCTGCTATTTTTTTCAAGAATATGGTTTTGCGAAAGGCTTCAAAATAGAGCAGATTTAAACTTGTAAACAGCAAAATTGAAGTCAAAATAGCAAACATAGCACTTGCTAAGTTACTAAAAATTTCGATTTTAATTTTTTGATTTAACTGGAGATAGGTTTCCCTAGCAGACGATAGCCCTGAGACCATTTGATCAAGTTGATAGTGTTTCAAAAGTTCTTGTGTCTGGTGGAGGTCTGTAAAATAGAGATATTCTAGATTTGTAAACCAGAAGATGGAGGAAGCCTTACCAAGTGCTTTAGGAGAAAGCACAAGAAAGATGGGATTTGATAACCATTGATCATAAGCGATATGGGTGGTATTATAGAGAAATACATCATTATTTTGATTGGTATAAGCTATACTAACTTCGACAGTTTGATTAGACTTGCTACTGTATAATCGGTTGGTTAACTCTTGTTGCAAGGTTGATTTTATATCTTTTTCATTTTTTTGTAGTTCTTCTGGGAGTATGGCAAGGATCTGTCCATCTTTGAGGGTGTTGATTTTTTGAAAGGTTTCTGATGATAAGTCCATATCTTCCTTTTGGAAGTAGCTGGGCGTGACGTAGAGAATATTTTTTCCTTCCAAGTCATAGGGATTTTGTTCAGAATCATTATGAGTTGAAAGAGAATGTTTTATAGCTTGAATAGCGAGATTATGTTTGACTAGAAAGGCATTTCCATTTTCTAAAGAATATTGAATAAAGTCAAACCATTTATCAGCATTTGTCTGCAGTTCATCTAAATTCTTCATCTGACTGGAACGCCCTGTTTGAAGAGTAACAACATTGGAGCGTTGTTCCCAAGTAGCTTGTCCAGCCTCATTTTTCTCAAGTATATGATAGTAAGTAGACATACGTCCAAATCCTACAATAACCAGTAGAATGGCAAGTACCTGACCAAAGTAGAGAATGCGTAGAATTGACTTGATTGGTAATTTTCCTTTGATGATAGAGAGGAGATGGACTTTTTTTAAAGAAATGGTAAAAAGAAAGGCAATTAGAAGACTAAGTAAGAGAAGTAGGCTATTGTAAAGAATAAAAAGTATTCCTAGAAAAGTCTGAACTTCATAAGGATATCCCAAGGAAATGAGCAAGATACATGCTATCAGCAAAGCAGGTAGACCAAAAAGAAGGATATCAAGTCCGTCTCTTGCGAGAGAACGAAAGAAGAGATAGCTCAGCCGCTCTCCATAAATCAATCTAATCCCTGACTGAGAAAGAGATTGAATCTGACCGATAACAATTAAAGCTAAGAAAGTCAGCAAAAAGATTAACATACTGATGAGCTGATCAGGTTGGGTAAAGAGGGCAAGTACAAAGGATACTCTGTCATTTTCAAATGCATTCGCTTTTTCTAGTCCAAGTTCTTTCAGATGAGTGGCCAATTCTTGACTAGTTAGGGATCCGCTGATAATATTGTAGTTGTTGAGAAGATCGCTTTTGCGAATGCTTTCTTGACTTGCTGGAGGCATCCAGTCTGGGAGTTTCCCATCTCCAAAAACTTCGTAGTAAGTTTGTGATTTTCCATCACTATCTACTTCCCAAATGGTTCTTGCGATAAGACTATTATGTTTCCTAGCAAGGCTGTCTAATTCTTGTTTGAGGGTAGTATAATCGACTTGACCACTGAGTACAGCCACACCTGGAAATAGGCGTTGAGGAAGAGCTTCTTTCCAAAAGGACAGAGTGGCAATGAGGAAGAAAGTTAAAAGAAGATTGCTGATGAAGAGAAAAACACGTTTCATAGGAACCTCTTTCTAAAAAAGAGGGAGCTGAACCTCCCTCCTTATAGCAGTGATACGAATGATAGTTTAGCACCTTTAAAAATAATTAGCAGAAAGCCAATTCTTTTACAAGATGTTAAAGAAAGCCTTTTCATAACTTAATTTTACTATTTTTTTAAGAATAAAACAAGCAATGACAGGACTTCTTATAGTAGCCATTTTCAAAAAAATTCTTCAATCTTACAAAAATGTAAGATTAAAGTCTCTTTTGTAAGGTTAGGTTATGGCAGGCCGTCTTTTTTTGCGATAAACTAGACTCATAAAGAACAAAGGAGTAAAACCATGAAAAGAATCTTACAAAAGAAAAGAAGGAAACCAAGTCAAAAAGATATCGAGCGTGTTCAACTCGGATGCGCTATGATGCAAGCACAATTTCAATTGATGGGATATTAAGAAGGAGAAAATCATGACACTTTTAGATGTAAAACACGTTCAAAAAATTTACAAAACACGTTTTCAAGGCAACCAAGTAGAGGCTCTTAAAGACATTCACTTTACAGTAGAAAAGGGTGACTACGTTGCTATCATGGGTGAGTCTGGCTCAGGGAAGTCTACTCTCCTCAACATCCTTGCTATGCTTGACAAACCAACTCGGGGGCAGGTTTACCTAAACGGAACAGACACAGCAACCATTAAAAATTCTCAGGCTTCGAGTTTCCGTCGTGAGAAGTTGGGCTTCGTCTTCCAAGACTTTAACCTGTTAGATACCCTGTCTGTTAAGGACAATATCTTGCTTCCGCTAGTTTTATCAAGAAAACCCATCACGGAGATGATGAAGAAACTGGTCGTGACAGCTGAAAATTTGGGCATCAACCAATTGCAAGAGAAGTACCCTTACGAGATTTCGGGTGGGCAAAAACAGCGGGTTGCAGTAGCACGCGCCATCATTACCGAGCCTGAAATTCTCCTTGCCGATGAGCCAACAGGAGCGCTTGATTCCAAGTCATCTGCAGCTCTTCTAGATGTTTTTGATGAAATCAATGAGCGTGGGCAAACCATTCTCATGGTGACCCACTCAACAGCTGCAGCTAGTAGGGCCAAGCGCGTTCTCTTTATCAAAGACGGCATTCTTTACAACCAAATCTACCGTGGAGACAAGACAGAGCGTCAAATGTTCCAAGAAATCTCTGATACTTTGACTGTTATGGCAAGCGAGGTGAATTAGTATGTTCCGATTGACCAATAAGTTAGCGGTATCTAACTTGATTAAAAACCGCAAACTCTACTATCCCTTTGCTTTAGCTGTTCTCTTAGCTGTGACCATCACTTATCTCTTTTACTCTTTGTCACTTAATCCTAACATAGGCAAGATCCGAGGGGGAGAAACTATCTCTATGACCCTGGCTCTCGGAATGGTGGTTGTTACCATCGCTTCTGGAATTATTGTCCTTTATGCCAATAGTTTTGTTATGAAGAACCGCTCCAAGGAGCTAGGTGTATATGGTATGCTGGGTCTTGAAAAGCGCCATTTGATCAGTATGGTTTTTAAAGAGCTTCTTATTTTTGGTTCCTTAACCTTGACAGCTGGTCTCGGTCTAGGAGCTCTCTTTGATAAGCTAATCTTTGCCCTGCTTCTGAAGCTAATGAATATGAAAGTAGAGCTCGTTTCGACTTTCCAACCAATTGTCTTTATACTAGTTCTCATCGTTTTTGGCGCTATTTTCCTAGGTTTGATTTTTATCAATGCCTTTCGGATTGCACGTATGAATGCCCTACAGCTCTCTCGTGAGAAGGCCAGTGGTGAGAAAAAAGGACGTTTCTTA
>CAJPSM010000063.1 GCA_905373305.1 uncultured Streptococcus sp.
CTTGCTGTGTTTGCAATACTAGCATAGTGGCTCATTTGAGCAGTAGAATGATAAAACATACTGTGCCAGCCATAAGCTACGTAAAGATTGATATCTGGATTTTCAACTTGAATCTGATAAGATTTCATCAAATGACTCACCTTGTCCGCATAACCAAATAAAGTAGCATAGACAAGGAGGCGATTCCAAAGAACAATACTCTCTAATTCTGCCTTGTCTAGGTGAGCAATATCGCGAAGCATGTTTTCAAAACTAGTCCAGAGATAGTATGCTTCTAGTCCTTCTTCGTTTAAAACGCCGTCACGAGTATCAAATCGGGTCGTCCAATAATAGACGGCAGCTAACATCAAGCTCACAAACCCAAGGATGGGAAGTGGCAGAGAAAGGTACCCGTGAGCATCCAAACTATACAAGAACCAGCCAAAACCAACGAAAGCAGGTAGAAGCGTAGAGACGCCTATCATCAATCGCAAGATTTTTTCTCCATTACTCAGTGGACGATAATAATCTGGAAGTTGCAAAGAGGAAACCCGCTTTCTCACCCCATCCTGCATCTGCTTCAGAGCTTGCTCGAAAGACGACTTAAGCTTACGTCCCGTTTTCTGAATCCGTTTTTCATCAGCTGCTTTTGCACCTTGGTAAAGACTTGTTGACACTTGGTAATCTGCAAACAAATCTGAAACAAGCACTTCTTCTCTTCCTGAAAAGGCCAAATTAAGGCAGTCTTTTTCAAAACTTGCCAATCCTTTTTCTTTTACGACTTTTAAACGGACCTCATCTCCATTTGAGATGATTGAAACATTTCCACGGTCAATCACATCCAATAAAGTTGCCTGAACGAGTTGGTCAAAGGTGAACTTCCCTCCTCCCTTGGTTAAGGGGCTGACTTCCTCTAAAGAAGTAGAGTAAACAGTTTCCGATAAAACCATCGGTTCTAAGTCCATTGGCGGTTCATAGAGACGGTGATTTTTAGCATATTTCTTCGATGGGGAGGTTTTTCTTCTGTAAATGCAGTATAAAATAACACTAAAGACTAAAGAAAGCGAGAGTAGCAAAGGGATAATCCACATAACCAGAGCTTTGCTTTGAGCTTTTTCAGCAGTAATGGATTCCTCTATTTTTTCAAATTCTGCTAAGTGATTGCCCTTCAATCCCTGATCCAAAGCTGTTCCAAAATCTTTTCTAGGCCAATATGCATGTAACTCAACCCCACGCTGACGAGGTAGGTTCTGTAAATGAACACGATAATCACCATCTATCTTCTCTACTTTGCCCTCTGTAAAGAGTTTCCCTGTATGAAAGAATAATTTTTCTGCTCCATTAAAGCCCGTTACTCGAAACTCAAATTTTTCGATAGGTTCTGAACTATTCGTCAGGGGCTGCCAATTAAGTTCCGCGATATCATCATATAGAAATAAGAGATTTTTTAGTTGCCATGTGATTACCACTTCAACGGTATCCCCCCCTTGGCCTGGATTATACACTTTTACAGTATAGCCTTCCGATTCTTCTATCACTTCACTATTGACATTTTCAATGGCAGCAGCATTCTTCCATACCTGAATCTTCGGGCTTGAATCTATTTCAAAGCCCTTTGGCATCTTACCAGCATGGCCAAGTCCTACTAGTTGTCCATTAAAGTCTTCATCAAAATAATAGACTACTTTCTCCCTAAATTCTGCTGTATTATCTGCATGAATATACAGATCACCTTGATAAGAGCGAATCTTGAAATCAACCGCAAAAACAGAGAGTGGTAAAATACAAAACAAGCTAAATAAAAGCAAGAAAAAAGTCTTTTTCACAACACAATCCCCCTTTTTATCTTTGCTATCATTATATCATTTTTTATAAGTAAAGGCTTACTTGTATTGAAAATCTCACCATTTTTAGATACAATAGAGAGAGTCATTTTTAGACTAGAAATAGGAGAAAACATGAAAAAATTATGCTTATCTATCCTTGCTAGCCTAGCCCTTACACTAGGACTAGTTAGCCAGATCCAAGCTGACGAATATTTACGCATCGGGATGGAGGCAGCTTACGCCCCCTTCAACTGGACCCAAGACGATGATAGTAACGGCGCTGTCAAAATTGACGGTACCAACCAATATGCCAATGGTTACGATGTCCAAATCGCTAAAAAGATTGCCAAAGACTTAGGTAAGGAACCTTTGGTTGTTAAAACCAAATGGGAAGGCCTTGTTCCAGCCCTTACTTCTGGCAAAATCGATATGATCATTGCTGGTATGAGCCCAACCGCTGAACGCAAACAAGAAATTGCCTTTTCAAGCAGTTACTATACTAGTGAACCGGTTCTATTGGTCAAAAAGGACTCCGCCTATGCCAACGCCAAATCTTTAAACGACTTTAGTGGAGCAAAAATCACATCACAACAAGGCGTTTACCTTTATGACCTGATTTCCCAAATCCCTGGAGCCAAGAAAGAAACAGCCATGGGGGACTTTGCTCAGATGCGCCAAGCACTTGAAGCAGGCGTTATCGATGCCTATGTTTCAGAACGCCCTGAAGCCCTGACCGCTGAATCTGCCAACGCTAAGTTCAAAATGATCCAACCCCAACCAGGTTTCAAAACTGGCGAAGAAGATACAGCTATCGCGATTGGTCTTCGCAAGGACGATAGTCGCATCAGCCAAATCAATGCCAGCATCGAAACCATTTCTAAGGACGAACAAGTAGCCCTTATGGATCAGATGATTAAAGAGCAACCAGTGGAGGCGACAACAACGGAGGAAGAAAGTAGCTTCTTTAGCCAAGTTGCTAAAATTCTTTCTGAAAACTGGCAACAACTCTTGCGTGGTGCCGGTATCACACTCTTGATTTCCATTATCGGGACCATCACAGGTCTCATTATCGGACTTGCAATCGGAGTCTTCCGAACAGCCCCTCTATCTGAAAATAAGGCAATCTATGGCTTGCAAAAGCTACTTGGCTGGATCCTCAATGTCTATATTGAAATTTTCCGTGGCACGCCTATGATCGTTCAATCTATGGTTATCTACTATGGTACAGCACAAGCCTTCGGAATCAATCTCGACCGTACACTGGCAGCCATCTTCATCGTTTCAATCAACACTGGTGCCTATATGACAGAAATCGTCCGTGGAGGTATCCTAGCAGTCGACAAGGGACAATTTGAAGCTGCAACTGCTCTTGGTATGACCCATAATCAGACCATGCGCAAGGTTGTCCTCCCTCAGGTCGTTCGCAATATCTTACCTGCTACTGGTAATGAGTTTGTCATCAATATCAAAGATACCTCTGTACTGAATGTTATCTCTGTGGTAGAACTCTACTTCTCTGGTAATACTGTGGCCACCCAAACTTATCAATACTTCCAGACATTTACAATCATCGCCGTGATTTACTTTGTCCTCACCTTCACAGTGACCCGTATTCTACGCTTCATCGAAAGACGCATGGACATGGATACTTACACTACAGGTGCTAATCAAATGCAAACGGAGGACTTGAAATAATGAATCAACCCATTCTTGAAATTAAACACCTCAAAAAATCCTATGGACAAAACGAAGTCTTAAAAGACATCTCTCTGTCAGTCCACAAAGGAGAGGTTATCTCCATCATCGGGAGCTCAGGAAGCGGAAAATCAACCTTCCTACGTTCGATCAATCTACTTGAAACACCTACTGAGGGAGAAATTCTCTACCGAGGAGAAAACGTCCTTGCAAAAGGCTATGACCTTACTCACTATCGTGAAAAACTCGGTATGGTTTTTCAATCCTTCAACCTCTTTGAAAACCTCGATGTTCTCGAAAATACGATCGTCGCCCAAACGACTGTCCTTAAACGAGAACGCTCTGAAGCTGAAAAAATTGCCAAAGAAAATCTTGAAAAAGTCGGCATGGGAGAACGCTACTGGCAAGCCAAACCCAAACAACTCTCTGGTGGCCAGAAGCAACGTGTGGCCATCGCTCGCGCCCTCTCCATGAATCCTGACGCCATCCTTTTCGACGAACCAACATCTGCTCTGGATCCAGAAATGGTCGGTGAAGTCCTTAAAATCATGCAGGATCTAGCTCAAGAAGGCCTGACTATGATTGTCGTCACCCACGAAATGGAGTTCGCCCGCGATGTCTCACACCGTGTCATCTTTATGGATAAGGGTGTCATTGCTGAAGAAGGCAAGCCAGAAGACCTCTTCACGAACCCTAAAGAGGAACGGACACGAGAATTTCTTCAACGCTATCTCAACTAACAAACAAAGGCTGCATATTTTATGCAGTCTTTTTGCTAACTGTTTGCAAAACAAAAGGCAGATCCATTTTAAGAATCTGCCTGTAAGCCTAGTTTAATCATCAAATTTTTCATGATTCTTGTCATAAAAATCAATCAAACCTAGGGCTGTTTCAAATGAAATATTTTTCACTTTTGCACGACCTTGTGCCAAAGCAATAATTGACATTTCACGTGCATTTGTTTCCTTAGAGATACGGTAACCTGTGATTTTCTTATCACGAACCCAGCCAACAACTGATTCTACTTTTTCAAAGTTTGATTTAGCCATGTTCTTCTCCTATTTTGTTCTTTACGATACTGAAATATATCTATTCTTTTAGGATTATCCAAAAAACATCTACTTATTGAAAACAAATAATAAATTGTTATTACTTAGCTTTTAAAGCTGATAATATGCTTGTTCGTATATCTTCAACTCCATCAGGATTTGCTGGTAGGAAGATGGTGTTATTGCCCTTATTGTCTGCGAAATTATTCAAAGTATCCAAATACTGATTTGTTAATAGAATGGACATAATCTGGGCTTCCGTGAGTTCAACATTGGCTCCTTTTAATTCTTGAATAGAATCAGCAAGTCCGTCAACAATAGCCTTACGCTGTTCTGCAATCCCTACACCGTGTAGGCGATCTTTTTCTGCCTCTGCTTCCGCCGCAGTCACGATTTTAATCTTATCTGCTTCTGCAAGTTCTTGCGCAGCGACTCTCTTACGTTGGGCAGCATTGATTTCATTCATTGATTGTTTAACTTCAGCGTCAGGCTCAACCTTCGTAATCAATGTTTTTACAATGATGTAACCATATGTAGACATTTCTTCTGCTACTTGTTTTTGAACTTCTAATGCAATTTCATCTTTTTTCTCAAATAGTTCATCCAAGGTCAATTTCGGTACGGACGAACGCAAGGCATCCTCAATATAGGATTTGATTTGAGCTTCTGGTCTCATTAGTTTATAGTAAGCATCTGTGACATTATTCTCATTCACTCGATACTGAGTCGCCACATTCATGGTCACAAATACGTTATCTTGTGTTTTTGTTTCCACGACGATCTCACTTTGCAATAGACGCAACTGCACTCTGGCTGCAATTCTATCAATTCCAAAAGGTGCTCGTACATGAATACCACTATTACTCAACTTTTGGTATTTACCAAAACGCTCGATAATGGCGACAGACTGTTGTCGTACCACATACACAGAGCTGACAATAATCGCTGATGCAATCAGCACTAGAATAAAGAGAACAAGTAAAACATGTAAAACCATGGGAATCTCCCCCTTTCGTCACCATCATTATAGCATCATTATAGGAAATTGGCAAATAATATGATAGCAAATTTATTTTAGACTAGCATATTATACAAGGTCTCATTTCCGTTCAGATTGATATAAGATGGGTCAAACTTTTCCATCCGATGAATCAAGCCAGCATAATCATGCTTATCAGCAAGAGCAATCCCAATCAATACTGGCCCTGTCCCCTTGCTGGCTCGTTTGATATACTCAAAACGAGTGATGTCATCATTTGGTCCCAAGATGTCATTTACAAACTCACGAAGAGCCCCTGGACGTTGTGGGAAATTGACTACAAAGTAATGCTTGATGCCATCGTAAATCAAGGCACGTTCTTCCATCTCTGGCATACGGTTAATATCGTTATTTCCCCCAGAAATGATACAGCAAATTGTCTTGCCTTTGATATAGTCTGATAGAACTTCCAAGGCTGCAATGCTGGCCGCTCCAGCAGGTTCGGCGACAATTCCTTGCTTAGAATAAAGATCAATCAAGGTCTCCGAAATCAAACCCTCATCTACTCCAATCAGCGTTTCAACATTCTGACGAGTTGCTTCATAAGTCAACTGCCCAACTTTCTGCACAGCTATTCCATCAGCAAATTTGTCAATTTCTTTGAGTTTAACTGGTCCTCCAGCCTCAAAGGCAGCCTTCATCGAACGGGCACCATTGGCTTCTACACCAATTACTTCGATAGCGGGATTGGTTTCTTTGATATAGGTCGAAACCCCTGCAATCAGTCCGCCACCACCTACCGGAACTAGTACTGTATCAAAATCAATAGACTCTTTACGGGCTTCTTCAAGAATTTCGTAGGCCACAGTTCCTTGACCAGCTTGAACATGGATATCATCAAAAGGATCGATAAAGGTTCTATTTTCTGACAACGTAAACTCTTGCGCTGCCTTAGCAGAAGCATCAAAGGTATCCCCAACCAACTTGATTGTCACAAACTCTCCACCGAAAAAGCGAACCTGCCCAATCTTTTGTTGCGGTGTTGTGATGGGCATAAAAATTGTTGCAGGAATCTTCATCTCCTTACAAGTATAGGCGACACCTTGGGCATGATTTCCCGCAGAGGCACAGACTACACCACGCTCACGTTCTTCTTTTGATAGTTGAGAAATGGCATAATAGGCTCCGCGAATTTTAAAAGAGCGAACTCTTTGCGCATTCTCCTTTTTGAGATAAATTTTTGCTTGGTATTTTTCTGATAAATAATGATCATAATCAAGTGGTGTATTCACTACTACACCACTTAAAACTTTGTGGGCTTTCACCACATCTTTTGCACTTAGCATGTCTCCTCCTCAAATACTTTACAAGGTAAAAAGCGAGTTAGGTACCCCCCAACTCGCCTTCTGTTTTTATTCTAAGAATTAGTTATAGATTTTGAAAGCATCATCGTCGTTTTTACCAACGAATGGCATTGCTTTACGTAGTTCTGCACCAACTTTTTCAATTTCAAGGTTAGCTGCTTGTTCACGGTAAGCAGTTAATTTTGGACGACCAGCCTTGTAGTCATTTACAAAGTCATTTGCAAATTTACCATTTTGGATATCTGCCAAAACAGCTTTCATGTTTTCTTTCACTTGCTCAGTAATCACACGTGGACCTGATACATAGTCACCGTATTCAGCAGTGTTTGAAATAGATTGACGCATTTTCTTGAATCCACCTTCATAAATCAAGTCAACGATTAATTTCATTTCATGAAGAACTTCAAAGTAAGCCAATTCTGGGGCATAGCCTGCTTCTGTCAA
>CAJPSM010000064.1 GCA_905373305.1 uncultured Streptococcus sp.
CTTCGTTCAAAGCAGGAGCGATGAATGAACGCTCGTATGAACCTGAACCGTAGTAAGAGTTTTCATCGATTTCTTGGAAACCGAAGTTTACTGGGATTTCAACAACAGCTGGACCCTTTTTAGAAACTGCAGCACGGCAAGCTTCATCGATTACTTTTGGCAATTGCTCAGCGTAAGCGACACGTTTGTTGTAGACAGCGATACCGTTGTACATTGGGTTTTGGTTCAATTCTTGGAAGGCATCCATGTTGAGTTCGTTAACTGGACGTGATCCAAGGATAGCAAGGAATGGAGTGTTATCCATAGCTGCATCGTAAACACCGTTAATCAAGTGAGTCGCACCTGGACCACCTGAACCAACTGCAACCCCGATTGAGCCGCCGAATTTAGCTTGCATAACCGCTGCAAGAGCACCTGTTTCTTCGTGGCGAACTTGCAAGAAGCGGATATCTTTGTCTTCAGCCAAAGCATCCATGAGTGAGCTGAGTGTTCCTGATGGGATACCGTAGATTGTGTCTACGCCCCATGTTTTCAATACGTTGAGCATTGCTGCAGATGCAGTAATTTTCCCCTGAGTCATAATGATAACTCTCCTTCAAATATTTTTAAAACTTGATAAATCCGTTTTCATATACTAATTGGAAACGTTTCAGCAAATTTTTACTCTACTACTTTACCACATTTGTTTTGGGTCTCCTAAGAATGTGCTCAGAAGTTTTTATTCTCTATTACAGTACAGTTTGAAAACGTTTTTCAGAACTGTTTTATAATAAAAAGCGAGCAAG
Source organism: uncultured Streptococcus sp. (assembly GCA_905373305.1). GTDB lineage: Bacteria > Bacillota > Bacilli > Lactobacillales > Streptococcaceae > Streptococcus. The sequence continues at coordinate 786 of CAJPSM010000064.1, forward strand.
CTCGCTTTTAGTCTATTTTACTAAAGTTTAGTAAGAGTGAACTAGTCAGAACAGATACAGAACTAAAGGCCATGGCTAGACCAGCCAGTTCTGGATTGAGAACGAGACCAATTCCTGAAAAGACTCCTGCTGCAATCGGAATGCCGGCGACATTGTAGATAAAGGCCCAGAAGAGGTTGAGCAGAATTCGATTAAAGGTTTTCTTACTCATGTCAAAGGCACGAACCACTCCTAGAAGGTTATTAGTTGTCAACACCAAATCTGCTGACTCGATGGCAATATCTGTTCCAGCTCCCATAGCAATCCCGACATCCGCTACACTGAGGGCAGGAGCGTCATTGATACCATCACCAACAAAGGCTACTTTTCCAGCTGATTGTAGTTTATGGATTTCATGGGCTTTTTCTTCTGGCAAGACACCTGCAATGACCTCTTCGATTCCGATCTGATCGGCAATAGCACGCGCCACGCCAGCATTATCCCCTGTCAGCATGACTGTTTTAAGTCCACGTTTTTTCAGCTGACTGATGGCTAGCTTGGCATTTTCCTTGGGAATATCTTGCAGGGCAAGCAAGCCTTTTATCTCCTTGTCAACAGCCAAAAAAACAACGGTTTTAGCTTCTTTTTCGAGTTCTTCTAGTTTTTCGTGATAATTACTCGAAATATCCATACCATCTAGCATTTTAGCATTTCCAAGTAAGACTTGTTTCCCAGCTATTTGTCCTGAAACACCTTTTCCGTGCAAGGCTTGGAAATTTTCCACAGTTTGAATCTCAAGTCCAGCTTCACTCGCTCGCTTGACAATGGCCTCAGCCAGTGGGTGTTGGGAAGCTTCTTCCAAGGAGGCTGCCAATCCAAGCACTTCTACTTCGTCACCGATGATATCTGTTACCACAGGTTTCCCTTCCGTCAAAGTCCCGGTCTTATCAAAGACAATAGTTTGAACTTTCTGGATTTCCTGTAGAACCGTTCCATTTTTGAGGAGAACCCCCATCTTGGCACTGCGACCTGTCCCCACCATAAGAGCTGTCGGTGTTGCAAGACCCAAGGCACAAGGGCAAGCGATAATCAAAACAGCCACCCCATAGAGAAGAGAAGAGACAAAGCTCGCTCCAAGCACGACTACACTATCCCTGAGCAAGACAAACCATACCCAAAAGGTCACAATCCCTAAAATGACAACCGCTGGTACAAAAATCCCTGAAATCTTATCCGTCAAATCCTGAATTGGTGCTCGGCTGGTCTGGGCTTTCTTCACAAAGTCCACAATCTGTGCCAAGACTGTCTCTGAACCAACTTTTTCTGCTTTAAAAACCAGTGTTCCACTATTATTGATAGTGGAGCCAATGATAGTATCTCCAACTGTTTTGTCTACCGGCAGGCTCTCACCTGTCACCATGGATTCGTCAATACTGGAGACACCTTCCACTACGACACCGTCAACCGCAATCTTCTCTCCTGGACGCACTCGAATCAAGTCGCCTACTTTGACTTGGTCCAAGGGGATTTGAACATAGCTATCATCACGCAAGACTTCTGCAGTTTTAGCCTGCAAGTCAAGTAATTTCTCCACAGCTTGGGAAGTATTTTTCCGCATTTTTTCCTCAAAAACTGCTCCCAAAAGAACGAAGAAGAAGATAAATGCAGCACTTTCAAAGTAAACGGGGAGACCAGCGAAGAGGGCAACTAAGCTATAGAAATAGGCCACTAGGGTTCCCAGAGCAACCAAGCTATCCATGTTAGCATTGTGCTTTTTAAAACTAGCCCAAGCACTTTGGATATAAGGACCACCTGCTACTAGCATAATGGGTGTTGTGGCTAAAAAAGTGCCCCAACGCATGACTTGGTGACTAATTCCTCCTGTCGACATCCCAATCATGATAATCACAAGAGGCACAGTAAAGATACTAGTAATCCAAAAACGTTGCAAAAGTGACAAAGATTTTCGAGTCTTCTCAACTACGGTATAACTTCCCTTTTGCATCTTCATACCACATGAGAATTCATGCTCACCCAACTCTTGAGGTGTGAAACGAATTGTCTTCTCTTCATCTACGCCGATTGGTTCCAAGATGCCTTCTTCTTCAAACAGAATTTCCTTATAACAGTTTGAAGGAGTTGTACGATGAAAGGTAATTTCAGCGGGAATTCCTTTTTGAAGCTGGATATGGGCTGGATGGTAGCCTTTGTCTGCCGTGATACGGATTTTTTGAATGCCATTTTCTAGGTTTGCTTTCACAATTTCTGTCATAGTCTCCTCCTACTCTACAATCATCTTGCCGTGCATCATGTTCATACCACAAGCAAAGCCAAACTCTCCAGCCTGTTCAGGTGTGATTTCCACTACATACTCTTCACCCATAGGCAAGTCCGCATGCACTCCAAAATCTGGGAAAACAATCTGATCTAGGCAGGGTGAAGGGTCCTTACGGTCAAAGACGATACGGGCTGGCACTGATTTCTTAAGAATAATCAACTCAGGCGTATATCCCCCTTTGACTTCCACTCGAATCTCTTGGTAGCCCTTTTTTTGCTGAGCCTTTTGTCCAGATTTTTCAGGCTTTTTGAAAAACCAAATCAAGATAAACGCGATAAGGGCAATACAAATAATGGTTACAATACTATTTAACATGACGTCTCCTTTACATACAATTACATTTTACTTCTGTTACAGCGCTTGATTTCTTCTCAGAAATCACAGCTTCTAAGTCTTCCAAGTCAGCCTGAGTAAAATCACATTCAGCAATCAAATCAGCCAACAAGTTCTTAATCCTACGAGAACAAACCTTGTCCTTGATATCTTGGACAAGCAAGTCTCGGCTTTGGTCTAGAGTTAAAAGCGCCGAATAAACAAAGGACTTGCCCACTTTTTTCCTTGTCAGACACTCTTTCTCAACCAAACGAGCCAAAAGAGTTTGAATGGTTGACTTGGACCAGTCAAACCGTTCCGCCAGAACCCTGATCAAATCGCTACTGGTCTGCTCGCCCTGCATCCAGATAATCTTCATGACCTGCCATTCTGCATCCGAAATCTGCATAATCACACCTCCTAAATCTACATTTGTCGATTACAGTTATTAGTATATTCCAAAAATCTACATTTGTCAACTATAATTTTTATTATTTTTTCGAAAAATAGAATTCTAATCATGTAACGAGAGATTTGCAGTCAAATTTTACTATATAAACTATAAAAATATGCTATACTGTAGAAAAAAGAAAACAACCACTAGGGGTGCGTAAAGCTGAGATTAACGACTGTTAGATCCCTTTGACTCAATCTAGGTAATGCTAGCTGATGGAAGTGGAAATGAGTATGAGGGCTACTTGTCTTCTATTACTTTCCTGAAACAGACTAGCTTGTTCTTAAGAATACAAACTTCAGTTGGTTGGGAGGTTTTAGATGACTTATTTACCCGTTGCTTTGACCATTGCAGGGACTGACCCTAGTGGCGGTGCTGGCATTATGGCTGATTTAAAGTCATTCCAAGCTAGAGATGTCTATGGAATGGCCGTTGTGACCAGTCTTGTCGCTCAAAATACCAGAGGCGTTCAATTAATCGAGCACGTCTCCAACCAAATGCTGGAAGCTCAATTGGAGAGCGTCTTTTCGGATATCAAGCCTCAGGCTGTAAAAACAGGGATGTTGGCAACTACTGAGATCATGGAGATCATCCAACCCTATCTTAAAAAGCTGGACTGTCCCTATGTGCTTGACCCTGTTATGGTCGCTACGAGTGGGGATACCCTGATTGATACCAGCGCTAGAACCTACCTAAAAACAAACCTGCTTCCCCTTGCTACCATTATCACTCCCAATCTTCCTGAAGCAGAAGAGATTGTTGGTTTTTCAATCCATGATCCCGAAGACATGCAACGTGCTGGTCGCCTGATTTTAAAAGAATTTGGTCCTCAGTCCGTTGTTATCAAAGGTGGCCATCTCGAGGGTGGTGCCAAAGATTTCCTTTTTACCAAGGATGAACAATTTGTCTGGGAAAGCCCAAGAATTCAAACCTGTCACACCCATGGTACTGGATGTACCTTTGCTGCTGTGATTACGGCTGAACTAGCCAAGGGCAGAAGTCTTTATCAGGCAGTTGATAAGGCCAAGGCCTTTATCACAAAAGCCATCCAAGACGCTCCTCAACTCGGTCATGGTTCTGGCCCAGTCAACCATACAAGCTTTAAAGATTAAGAAAAACTCTCTAGTTCCCGCTATAAGGAATTAGAGAGTTTTTGATTAGAAAATCATGTCATCCAGCTTTGTTAAAAAGGCTTGCGTTTTTGCCTCAATATCTTCTGCCTGCATCAGATCACGTACGACAGCTACTCCAGCTATACCAGTGCCGATAAGTTGGTCAATATTCTCTGAAGTCAAGCCTCCGATAGCAACTACTGGAATGGCGACCGTTTGGCAAATTGTTTTCAAGGTTGAAATCAGGGTGATGGGTGCATTCTCCTTGGTCGTAGTCGGGAAAATGGCTCCTGTTCCCAAGTAATCTGCACCCGATGTTTCTGCTTCAAGGGCTCTTTTAACCGTTTTAGCAGTGACACCGAGGATTTTTTCAGGACCCAAGACTTTGCGGGCAACCGAAACTGGTAGTTCATCATCGCCAATATGCAAACCTGCAGCATCGACTGCTAGACAGATATCCAATCGATCATCGATAATCAAGGGTATCTGATAGGCATCTGTTATTTCCTTGACTTGTTTTGCCAGCTGATAGTATTGATTGGTGGTGAGATTTTTTTCTCGTAGTTGGATGATGGTAACACCTGAACGGCAGGCTGTCTCAACTTTTTCAAGAAAGTTTTCCAAGGAATCTTGGTAGCGATTGGTTACTAGATACAGTTTAAGTGCTTCTCTATTCATAAAAGTCTCCTTTGATGGCTTCTAGCCAATTTTCGTCTCTTTTTAGGAGAGAGAGTTGATTGAGAACTTGATAACGAAATTCTTCCAATCCCATTCCTTGAACAAGTATTCTCTCAGCAGCGATATTGAGATAAGAAACTGCTAGGCAAGAAGCTTCAAATGTAGTCTTTCCTTGGCTGAGAAAAACGGCAGTCAAGGCTCCAACCAGGTCTCCTGTCCCTGTTATCCAGTCTAATTCGTCACAGCCATTTCCCAATATTGCAACCTGATTCTCCGAAACGATGAGATCCTTGGGGCCAGTGACTAAGAATGACATACCAGGATAGGTCTGACACCAGTCTTCCAAGACTTTAAGCAAATCCTCCGTTTCTTGGTCTTTAGCACTCGCGTCAACCCCAATTCCATGGTGCCTTAAACCGACAAGACTTCTGATTTCCGACATATTTCCCTTAAGAACCATAGGCTTGTATTCTAAAAGATCTCTGACTAGATCCTTACGAATGGGGGATGCCGCTACGCCAACCGCATCTACTACCATTGGGAGACAAGCTTGAGCTGCATAAGTAGCTGCCAGACGGATTGCCTTCTCCTTCTCAGCTGACAAATGCCCCAGATTGATAAAGAGAGCCTGGCTTTGCTTAGTAAAATCAAGAACCTCACGGGGATCATCTGCCATGACCGGTTTAGATCCCAGAGCCAAAATGCCATTGGCCAGCATCTCACAGGAAATCTCATTGGTGATGCAGTGAATTAAGGAGCTAGAGGTTAGAGGGAAGGGATTTGTAAATGCCTGCATCAGTCTATCCTTTCACAAAAAAAATATCCTTGTACTTTTTTAAAGAATTCCTGCTTGATTAAAAATCGAAAGGCGAGAAAAGCTATGGCTGTACCAATCAAGGTCGCTCCGAAAAATCGCGGAGTATAGATAAACCAGCTGAGCTTGGCCGCAGATCCCGTAAAGAGAACCATGACAGGATAGGAAACAATGGAACCGATAATCCCTGTTCCCAAAATCTCTCCTAGGGCAGAATAGGGAAATTTTCGACCGTACTTATAAAAAAGACCTGCGAGAAGGGCTCCAAAAGTAGCTCCTGTTAGGGCCAAGGGCGGAATGCCTTGAGTAGACATACGGATAAAGGCTGTGACTGTAGCCATGACCAAGGCATAAACAGGCCCCATCAAGATTCCCGCAAGAATATTGACTACACTAGACATTGGTGCCATTCCTTCAATTCGGAAGATGGGTGTAAGAACTACGTCAAGGGCAATCATCATGGATAAAATGGTTAATTTGTGAACTTGTAGTTGGTGGTTTCTCATTTTCTATTTCTTTTCTTTTTCTAAGGACTGCAAATCACTCGTCCATGTTTGATGTTGGTAAGCCATTTCCCAAAACTTGGCTTCCATGTGGACACTGCGGTGAAAGGCCTCTAGCATTTTTTGTTTGTCCGTCTCATTGCTTTCTCGATAGAGCTGATTGACCAGCGCTTCTTCCTCTTTAATTTGCTGTTCTAATTCATCGGTGATATAGGTTTCAATCCACTGTTGATAAAGAGGATTCGGGGATGGTTTGCGATTAAGTGCCTTGCCCAAATCATGGTATAACCAAGGACATGG
>CAJPSM010000065.1 GCA_905373305.1 uncultured Streptococcus sp.
ACTGCTGGGTCAAACGCCCATTGTAGCCTGAAAAGCCACGTTCAAAGACTCGGAGTACATCGCTATTTTTTATCCCGATTCCCGTATCCTTGATACAAAGCTCCTGGCCCTCCATATAAATCTCCAAACCGCCTTCCCTGGTGTATTTGAGGCTGTTTGAGAGGATTTGTTCAATGACGACCAACAACCACTTCTTATCGGTCACGATGATTTTGTCAAGGTCATGCAGATTGACCGTCAACCCCTTCTGGATAAAGAAAAGAGCATACTTGCGAACCACTTCCTTCACCAGATCCTCCACTTGAACCTTTTCAAATACCAAATCATCATGGAAGCTCTCTAAACGAAGATACTGCAACACCAGATTGGTATAGGAGTCAATCTTAAAGATTTCCTGTTCCAGTTGCTGCTTGACCTCACGATCAGAAACTTCTGCTACCAAGAGACGGCTTGCCGCAATGGGTGTCTTGATCTGGTGAACCCATAAGGTGTAGTAATCAAGCAAATCCGTCAGCTTGCTTTGGGCTTCCGACTTCTTTTGATACAATTCAGACTCCCGCTCTTCGAGTTTCTCTGCCAACGCACATTCCAGAGGAGACTTGGGATTTCTCTCAGCATAGAGAACTGCCTGTCGGTAAACCTGAGCCTCTGCAAACATATCCCAAGCCAAAAATAAGAAGGTCAAAAAACTACTGAGCAGAAAGAAATAAAGAAAATAAGTTCCTAGACTAGCAAATAAAAACTGAAAGAGAAGGACGAGAAAGCCCAATGAAAAAATATAGACAAAGATGCGACTACGAGAACGCAGATAGGCTAGAAAAAATTGTTTCCAATCAAGCATGTTTCAGTCCGTATCCTATCCCTTTCTTGGTTTCGATAAACCCTGCTAAACCTTGCTCCTCCAACTTTTTACGCAGGCGAGCAACGTTGACAGACAAGGTGTTGTCATCAATGAAAAAGTCGCTATTCCAGAGTTCTCTCATCAAGTCATCACGCGCCACGATATTGCCAGCATGTTCAAACAGCACTCGCAAAATTTGAAATTCATTCTTAGTCAAACTCAGAACTTCCCCCTGATAGTGCAAGTCCATAGACTTGGTATTGAGGATCACACCCGCATACTCTAGCAAACTTTCATCCCGCCCAAACTCATAGGAACGGCGCAACAAGCCCTGAACCTTGGCAAGGAGCACCTGCTGGTCAAAAGGCTTGGTCACAAAGTCATCTGCTCCCATATTGATCGCCATGACGATATCCATAGCCTGGTCTCTCGAAGAGAGAAACATGATGGGCACCTTGGAAATCTTGCGAATCTCCTGGCACCAGTGGTAACCATTAAAAAGAGGCAGACCAATATCCATGAGGACCAAATTAGGTTCTGACTGGACAAAGAGAGTCAATACTTCCATAAAATCCTCTACCAAAATAACCTCAAAGCCCCATTCAGAAAGCAATTTCCCCACTTGTTGCCGAATGACTTGGTCATCCTCTACTAGTAAAATCTTGTGCATGCGCTCCTCCTTTGCTATTACTCAAAGCATCAAAACCCTTCATATCAAATCTACGGATCAGTGTCTCATACTGTTTAGCAGCCTATTTCCCAAATCCAGATCAGTAAACAGATGCTATATAGAGAACATTCCCACTGATATCATACCTTATTTTTAAGTATAGTTCCAGCCTTATCCTATATTTTCCTTTTTGTGTTCATTTGGTTAGCGTTTCTTTCACTTATTTAATAGATCTAGCCTTCTTATTGACAAGCTAGCCATGATTTGTTAGAATATGAATGAACAAATCAATTTATTCATTCATTAAACAAAGGAGGTTAAATCAGATTGGACAAAAAACAAGCTTTAAAGACAGCGGCCTATGAAGTTTTTTCGAAAAAAGGTTACAAGGCGACAGGAATTTCAGAAATTGCTAGGCAAGCTGGTGTAGCAGTCGGCTCTTTTTATAACTATTACGAGAGTAAAGAAGCCATTTTTCTAGATATCTATATAGATGAAAACAACCGTGTTCGCCAAGCTATGATTGAAGAACTGGATTGGAAAATTGATATGATTGATCTTATTAGTCAACTCTTTGCTCAGTCCAGAGCTCTCGTTTCTTCCAATAAAATCCTTGCAGAATGGTACAATCCTGCCATAGCAGATGAGTTGCATAGCTACTACTCCTCAGAAGAAGGCAAAGTCGCAAATCCATTTCATCAATTTCTAGTTAAAACTTTTACAAATCGTATGCAGGCTGAAGGGTATTCTCCAGAAAAGATTCAAGAGATTTTACAAGTTTATAACCTATTTTACTACATGGATATGCATATCACGGAAAAAGATTTTCCAGATATTGGCAAAACTATCGAAATACTTGCAACCAACTTCATAAAAGGAGTTCTAAAATAAAGAAAATGGTTTTCTTTATTTTTTGGAAATTTGTGAATGAATTTAATTTTGGTTCATTCAATAATTAAGAATAGGAGTCATAAAAAAATGAAAAGAGGTAAAAAAATGTTTATTATCATTCTTTCAACACTTGGATTACTAGCCCTTATAACTTGGGGTGCCATCGCCTATCTTGGACGAAGTCAGACATTATCGATAAAATCCATCGAAAACCCCAGCAGAGATTTGTATTTAATTCATATCACAAAGCCGAGTCATCAAGTCTGGAAAGCTGGGGCTTATGCTAAGTTTACACTCTCTGATACGTCATCCACTGCTAGGAAAAACGAAGCTAAGGGAGAGCAGACCAGTCGATGGTTAACCATTGCCTCCACACCTGATGAAGATGAAATCCTCATTTTAACTCATAATAGTGGTAGCCACTTTAAGGAAACTTTGACACATTTACCTGCCGGAAGTGAGATTGAGATGAGTTGGCTGGATTCCTCTTTAACCGTTAAAGATACGAATCAGCCACTGGTTTGCTTTGCATCTGATGTTGGTATTTCTGCTCTACGCCCCCTTATCAAAGAATGGGCTGGTAAATGCCCGATTGTACTCAATCATTTTGACAAAGGAGTGACTATTTTCGATAATGAGATGAAGGAACTGGCTCAAAAAACATCGAATTTTACTTATAAAACTAGCGATGAACTTTCTCAAAGTCAAGAATTTTTAAAACGTGCTATTGATGAATACGGCAATCAAGCCAGCTATCTCATCACAGGTCAGCCTGATGATGTAAATGAGATGAAGAATTTTTTAAAGGAAAATGGGATTGATAGCAAAAATATACAAGTAAGCTCGTTTAGAGGTTTGAAATAGGAGCAGCCTGTCTTCTATATATCTGAATCAATCCCTGCTAGGTCATCCAAACAAGCCTACTAGCTAATTCTAGGTAAATGTGATAGGATAAACATAGAGAAAGGAGCTTTTATGGCCAATATTTTTGACTACTTGAATGATGTAGCATACGATTCCTTTTATGACCTCCCCGTGAATGAGTTAGATGTTCTTGCCTTGACTGAATTAACCTACCTTGCTTTTGATGGTGTAGTCACCCAAGAACCCCAGCGCCTCATAGATCTAGCACCTCAAATCCCTAGAGAAACGACGATGCTGACTAGCAAAAACCGCATCCAGTTATTGGATCAGCTCGCTCAACACAAACGTTTTAAAAATTGCAAGCTCTCAGACTTTATCAATGATATTGACCCTGAATTGCAAAAACAGTTTGCGGCTATGACTTATCGTATCAGTCTCGATACTTATTTGCTTGTTTTTCGTGGGACGGATGATAGTATCATCGGTTGGAAAGAAGATTTCCATATGACCTATATGAAGGAAATCCCAGCTCAAAAACATGCCCTCCAGTATTTACAAGACTTTTTTGCCCAACATCCTAAGCAAAAGGTTATCCTAGCAGGACACTCAAAAGGGGGCAACCTAGCCGTCTATGCTGCCAGTCAACTTGATCCAAACTTACAGAAAAACATTATCGCTGTCTATACTTTTGATTCTCCTGGGCTTCACAAGGAACTGACCAAAACGCCAGGCTATCAAAACATGATGGAAAGAACGAAAGTATTTGTCCCACAAGGTTCTATCATCGGTATAATGCTGGAAATCCCTGATAAAAAAATCGTTGTTCGCAGCACTGCCCTAGGTGGTATCGCCCAGCATGACACCTTTAGTTGGCAAGTTGAAAACAAACACTTTGTCCAACTGGATGAGACCAATAGTGACAGCCAGCAAGTTGATACTACCTTCAAGGAATGGGTGGAGACAGTCCCTGATACGGAACTACAGCTCTACTTCGACCTCTTTTTTGGAATCATTCTTGATGCAGGCATCTCCTCTATCAACGATCTTTCTTCCTTCAAGGTCATTGAACACATTCACCATCTCTTTGTCCAAGCCCAATCCCTCACTCCCGAAGAAAGAGAAACCATGGGACGCTTAACCCAACTCTTGATTGACACCCGCTACCAAGCATGGAAAAATCGTTAAGGTAGAAAAAGACTTTCTGATACCCTAAGCCTTCTCTTCTGTGTTATACTGATATCAGTACATTCTTTGAGAGAGGAAATCCTATGAAAATCCATAAAACCGTGAATCCTGTTGCCTATGAAAACACCTACTACATAGAGGGAAATCAACACCTGATTGTGGTTGACCCAGGTAGCCATTGGGAAGCCATTCGCAAGACCATCGAAAAAATCAACAAACCAGTCTGTGCGATTCTGCTGACCCACACCCATTACGACCACATTATGAGTCTGGACTTGGTGCGTGAGACTTTTGGAAATCCTCCAGTTTATGTAGCAGAGAGTGAAGCCAGCTGGCTTTACACTCCTGTCGACAACCTCTCTGGTCTCCCTCGTCACGATGATATGGCAGATGTGGTCGCAAAACCAGCAGAACACACCTATGTCTTTCATGAGGAATACCAGATCGAGGAATTCCATTTTACTGCCCTACCAACCCCAGGCCACTCTATCGGTGGTGTTTCCCTGGTCTTTCCTGATGCCCATCTAGTCTTGACTGGAGATGCTCTTTTCCGCGAAACCATCGGACGGACTGACCTCCCTACAGGTAGTATGGAACAGCTTCTCCATAGCATTCAGACGCAACTCTTTACTCTCCCTAACTACGACGTCTATCCTGGACATGGGCCAGCTACGACCATCGCTCACGAAAAGACCTTCAATCCCTTTTTCTAGCAAGCAAAAAACCAAGGATGCTATCCTTGGTTTTAGTCTTACCAAATAATCACACGATCCTCTGGTGAACGCCACATACCGTCGCCTTCTTTGACATCATAAGTTGTAAAGAAGTCATCGAAGTTTGGTACTTGGATGTTGACACGGAGTTTGGCAGGCGCGTGCACATCGACACTGGCCATGAGTTTCATCAACTCAGGACGGCCTTTCATACGCCAGATACGAGCAAAGTTGTGGAAAAATTCTTCGGCTGAGAAGTCTGGTTCTCTCTTGGCTGCTTCAAGGGCTGCAGCAATTCCTCCCAAGTCAGCAACGTTTTCAGACACGGTTAGTTTCCCGTTGATTCTTGCTCCGTAAGATTCTTGCCCATCAAACTGGTCGATAACTTTCTGTGTCTTTTCTTTGAAAGCAGCATAGTCGCTTTCTGTCCACCAATCCTTGAGGCTACCATTTTCATCAAAGGAAGCGCCATTTGTGTCAAAGGCATGGGAAATCTCATGGGCAATAACCGCTCCGATACCACCATAATTGGCTGAGGACGACTGATGCAAGTCATAGAAAGGCGCCTGTAAGATAGCTGCTGGGAAGACAATCAAGTTCTTCTGAGGATTATAGTAGGCATTAACCATGTGAGCAGGCATGCCCCACTCCTTGTAGTCAACTGGTTGGTTCCACTTGCTCCAGCTGTGCTTGATTTCCACACGCGCAAAGGCTAGAGCATTGTCAAAGAGACTGGCAGTTTCGTCCACTACTTTGTCCTTGTAGCGTTCTGGCAATTCCTCTGGATAACCGATATAAGGCTTAATGACATTGAGTTTGACAATGGCCTTGTCTCGCGTTTCAGGTGTGAGCCAGTCGTTCTTGGCCAAGCGTTCCTTATAAACGTCAATCATAGTCGCTACTTTTTTCTCTACGTCAGCCTTAGCTTCTGGGGAGAATTTTTCATGCGCATACCAGAGACCAAGAGCTTGCTTGAAAGGTCCTTGGGCCAAGTGATAAGCTGCCTTGACCTTGTCCTGTGCTTCTGGCACACCTGAAAGGGCACGTCCGTAGGCACCTGACAAAACACGAATCTCGTCAGTTAGATAGCTGGTTGAAAGATTGACTACGCCCAAAATCAAAGTCGCTTTGAGTAGAGGCCACGCTTCTTCACTATAGAATTGCTCTGCTGCTTGCCAGAAACGTTCTTCGTCTACGATAACCTTATCTGGAGTTTGTCCAAGGACTGCTTGGAAGAAATCATCCAAAGGTAGGGCAGGGGCAAATTTCTTGAAATCTTCATAAGCGTATGGATGGTAGAGTTTGGCATATTCTGAACTTTCTTCGTTAGAAAGCACCACAGCTGCAATGCGACGGTCCAATTCCAATCGTTTCTCTAGTAAGTCTGCGATTTCCTCATCTGAAAAATCATAGGCTTTGAGAAGATTTGTGGTACTTTCCTTCCAAAGAATCAAGAGCTCCTCACGCTGAGGATGGTCTTCAGCGTAGTAAGTTGTATCTGGCAAAATCGTCCCTGGTGCACTTGCCCAGAGAACATTGGTTCTGGCATCCATAAAGTCTGGTGAAACACCAAAAGGAAGAAAATTTGGCTTGCCAGCTAGTTCAAACTCTGCCAGTTTGCTAGTGAAATCTGCAAAACTCTCCAAGTCTTGGTATTCCTTGAGTAGAGGAAGGACAGGCTTAATCCCATCTGCTTCTCTCTTGTCAAAATCACGTACCATGCAATGGTACTTAACAAAGTTGGCGAGGATAGCATCCTCTGGGACATCCTCACCTGCCAACCACTTGTCCGTAGTCGCTAGCATCAAATCTTCAATTTCCTCGTCTAGGTCAATAAAACCACCTGTTCGAGATTTATCAGCTGGAATTACAGCTGTTTTTTCCCATTCACCATTGATTGCATCATAAAAATCGTCTTGATAACGTGTCATCTTGTTCTCGCTTTCATATTTTCACTTATTCCTAGCTTAGCAAAAAAATCTAGGGAATGCAATCAAAAATAAATTTCTTATATCTTTCAT
>CAJPSM010000066.1 GCA_905373305.1 uncultured Streptococcus sp.
GTTTAGCTGCTTCACCGTTGATTTCGTTTTGAGTCGCACATGGAAGAGCGATGTCATAGTTGCCAGTGTATGTCCAGACAGAACCTTCGTGGTAAGTAGCAGTAGATTTTTCAGCAGCGTATTCAGTCAAGCGAGCGCGACGATTATTCTTCACATCTGCTAGAAGGTCGAAGTCGATACCATTTTCATCGATGACATAACCGTTTGAGTCGGATACAGAGATAACAGTAGCGCCGAGTTCAGTTGCTTTTTGAAGAGCGTATTGAGCTACGTTACCAGAACCTGAAATAACCACTTTCTTACCAGCAAAACTGTTACCATTAGCTTTGAGCATTTCTTCAGTGTAGTAAACCAAACCATAACCAGTTGCTTCTGGACGAATCAAGCTACCACCAAATCCAAGAGGTTTACCAGTCAAGACACCCGCATCAAATTGGTTAAGACGTTTGTATTGTCCGTAAAGGTAACCAATTTCACGTCCACCAACACCGATATCACCAGCAGGTACGTCAAGAGATGGTCCGATGTATTTTTGCAATTCAGTCATGAAGCTTTGGCAGAAGCGCATCACTTCAGCATCAGTCTTTCCTTTAGGATCGAAGTCTGATCCCCCTTTACCTCCACCGATTGGAAGACCAGTCAAAACATTTTTAAAGATTTGTTCAAATCCGAGGAATTTCAAGATCCCTTGGTTTACAGTTGGGTGGAAACGAAGTCCGCCTTTATATGGTCCAACAGCTGAGTTGAATTGAACACGGTAACCACGGTTGACTTGCACTTTTCCATCACGGTCAACCCAAGGAACACGGAAAGAAATCACGCGCTCAGGCTCGGTGATACGTGCCAAGATGTTTTCTTCGATATACTCAGGGTGTTTTTCAAATACAGGCTCTAGAGTGCTGAAGAATTCTTCAACCGCCTGGAGAAATTCAGCCTCATGCCCGTTACGAGCTTTCACAGTTGCAAACACGCTTTGGATATAGTTTTTAGCAGATGTCATATCGTTCTCCTTTTGTTGTTATATTTTATTACATGAGCCATTATAGCAGAATTTTTTTTGAGTGTAAAGAAAAAAACAGAAATTTTCTAAAAATTCTTTCAATTTACAAAACCGAACGTTTTATATAGAAATTAGTTTCTCAAAGAGAAAATATGAAAGTATGGTATAATATTAGAAATAAAAGGAATCTGGAGGATCAGAATCATGGTATCAACGAAAACACAAATAGCTGGCTTTGAGTTTGATAATTGCTTGATGAATGCAGCAGGTGTGGCTTGTATGACGATAGAAGAGCTTGAAGGAGTCAAAAACTCAGCGGCGGGAACCTTTGTCACAAAGACAGCGACCTTGGACTTTCGTCAGGGGAATCCTGAACCACGTTATCAGGATGTTCCACTTGGTTCTATCAACTCCATGGGCTTACCAAATAATGGCCTAGACTATTATCTGGACTATCTTTTGGACTTGCAGGAAAAAGAGCCAAACCGAACTTTCTTTCTATCTTTAGTTGGCATGTCTCCAGAAGAAACACATACCATCTTGAAAAAAGTTCAAGAGAGTGAATTCAAAGGACTGACAGAGCTTAATCTCTCTTGTCCAAATGTTCCAGGAAAACCTCAGATTGCCTATGATTTTGAGACAACAGACCGTATCTTGGCAGAAGTATTTACCTACTTTACCAAACCTCTTGGAATCAAATTGCCACCTTATTTTGATATTGTTCACTTTGATCAAGCGGCAGCTATTTTCAACAAATATCCACTCAAGTTTGTTAACTGTGTTAACTCTATCGGAAACGGCCTTTATATAGAAGACGAGTCGGTCGTGATTCGTCCTAAAAATGGTTTTGGTGGCATTGGTGGAGAGTATATCAAGCCAACTGCTCTTGCTAATGTGCACGCCTTTTGTCAACGTCTCAATCCGCAAATCCAAATCATCGGAACGGGTGGCGTTCTTACGGGTCGTGATGCCTTTGAACATATCCTCTGCGGTGCTAGTATGGTGCAAATAGGAACGACGCTCCACAAAGAAGGCGTCGGTGCTTTTGAACGCATTACCAATGAACTAAAAGAAATCATGGCGGAAAAAGGATACGAGAGCCTAGAAGATTTCCGTGGGAAATTGCGCTATATTGGTTAAAGTTACTAAAAAATCAGAAGAAAGGAGAGAAGATGCTAGCCATAGAAGACAGTCAGAAGTTGACTTTATCAAATTTATCTAGCCTGAGCCTATTTACAGGGACAGACCAGGGTCAGTTTGAAGTTATGAAGAGTCAAGTGTTGAAACAGATTGGTTATGATCCAGCTGATCTCAACTTTGCTTACTTTGATATGAAAGAAGTAGCCTATAAAGACTTAGAGTTGGAGTTGGTCAGTCTCCCTTTCTTTGCGGATGAAAAAATCGTGATATTAGACCATTTTGTCGATATCACAACAGCCAAGAAACGGTTTTTAACAGATGATGAGCTCAAGTCATTTGAGGCATACCTTGATAACCCTTCGCCAACAACCAAGTTATTGATATTTGCGGAAGGAAAACTGGACAGTAAGAGACGGCTGGTCAAATTACTTAAGCGTGATGCCAAGGTTTTTGATGCAGTAGAAGCCAAAGAACAAGAATTGCGCCAGTATTTCCAAAAATGGAGCCAGACACAAGGTCTGCAGTTTGCAGAAAAGTCTTTTGAAAATCTACTCATCAAGTCTGGTTTTCAGTTTAGTGAAATCCAGAAAAACCTCCTTTTTTTACAGTCTTATAAATCAGACGGCGTGATTGAGGAGAAGGACATTGTCGAAGCCATTCCAAAGACTCTGCAGGACAATATTTTTGATTTGACTCAGCTTATCTTGGGCAAAAAGATCGATCAGGCCCGTGACTTGGTCAGAGATTTGACCTTGCAAGGGGAGGATGAGATCAAGCTCATAGCTGTCATGTTAGGACAGTTTCGTACCTTTACCCAAGTGAAGATTTTATCAGAGACTGGTCAGACGGAATCGCAGATTGCAAGTAGTTTAGGTAGTTATCTAGGACGCACTCCAAATCCTTATCAAATCAAGTTTGCACTGAGAGATTCGAGAGGGATTTCCTTGGCCTTTCTCAAACGAGCGATTTCTTATTTGATTGAAACAGACTACCAGATTAAGACAGGTGTCTATGAAAAAGGGTACCTGTTTGAAAAGGTACTCTTGCAGATTGCGACAGAGGCGAATTGAGCAAAAAACTTGAAAAAAGTGAATGTTTGCGTTATCATTTTCATATAGAAAGAAAAAGAGGTATTACAGATGGCTATTATCTTACCAGACCTTCCATACGCATATGACGCTTTGGAACCTTACATCGATGCAGAAACAATGCACTTGCACCATGACAAGCACCATCAAACCTACGTTAACAATGCGAATGCTGCTCTTGAAAAACACCCTGAAATCGGTGAAGACCTTGAAGCTTTGCTTGCTGATGTAGAATCTATCCCAGCTGATATCCGTCAAGCACTTATCAACAATGGTGGTGGACACTTGAACCACGCTCTTTTCTGGGAATTGATGACTCCTGAAAAAACAGCTCCATCAGCAGAACTTGCAGCAGCAATCGACGCAACATTTGGTTCATTTGAAGAATTCCAAGCAGCCTTTACAGCAGCAGCTACAACTCGCTTCGGTTCTGGATGGGCATGGTTGGTTGTCAACAAAGAAGGGAAGCTTGAAGTAACTTCAACAGCAAACCAAGACACACCAATCTCAGAAGGTAAAAAACCAATCTTGGGCTTGGACGTTTGGGAACATGCTTACTACGTTAAATACCGCAATGTGCGTCCTGACTACATCAAAGCTTTCTTCTCAGTCATCAACTGGAACAAAGTAGATGAGCTTTATGCAGCAGCGAAATAATGAATAGGAAGGGAAGAGTCATTCTTCTCTTTTTTGCTTTATATGGCAGAAGTCTGGCAAAATCGTCAGACTTTTTTCATTTTTATGAGAAACGTGCTAACTGCTAGAAATTATGGTAAAATAGAGTGTTAAGTAATCGTGGAAAAGGAAGACTATGCGTAAAGAAATTGCACCTGAATTATACAACTATAACAAGTTTCCTGGCCCAGAATTTCAGGTAAATGGGGATAAGGTTGAGACTGAAGGGATTGCTTTTACCTTGGTTGAGAATATCAAGGATGCTTTCGATGTGACAGTCTTTAACCAGCGCTTCTCAGAAGTGTTGACCAAGTTTGATTATGTCGTGGGGGACTGGAGCAATGAACAGCTTCGCCTACGTGGTTTTTACAAAGACGATCGAACAGAGGAAAAAATTGAAAAAATCAGTCGCTTACAAGATTATCTTTTGGAGTACTGTAGTTATGGTTGTGCTTATTTTGTCCTAGAAAACCAAGCACCAAAGCGTGCGTCATTTGACAAGAAAATGCGTAAAAAGGAAGAGGAAAACCTTCCTAGAAGAGGAAAGAAACCCTCGCAAAATAAAAGAAAACCAAATGCGGATAAGAGAAATAGACGTCGTCATAAGGATCAAAAGTCTCAGAAAGAGGACAAGGGACAGCGCCATTTTGTCATTCGTCAGAAATAGATAGAGAATAAGGAGAAGAGATGAAACCGTCCATTTACAGTTTAACACGTCAAACCATGCAAGAATGGGTATTAGAACAAGGAGAAAAGAAATTCCGTGCAGATCAAATCTGGGAATGGCTCTACCGTAAACGTGTCCAGTCATTTGAAGAAATGACCAACCTTTCCAAGGATTTGATTGCCAAGCTCAATGAGCAATTTGTGGTAAATCCATTGAAACAACGCATCGTCCAAGAGTCGGCTGATGGTACTGTTAAGTATCTTTTCGAGTTGCCAGATGGTATGTTGATTGAAACAGTACTGATGCGTCAACACTATGGGCTGTCAGTCTGTGTGACCACTCAGGTCGGCTGTAATATTGGTTGTACCTTCTGTGCATCCGGCTTGATTAAGAAACAACGTGACCTTAATAACGGTGAAATTGTAGCACAGATCATGCTGGTTCAGAAATATTTTGATGAGCGTGGTCAGGATGAACGTGTCAGTCATATCGTTGTCATGGGAATTGGTGAACCATTTGATAACTACAACAATGTTTTGAATTTCGTCCGTACCATCAATGATGACAAGGGGATGGCTATCGGTGCTCGTCACATTACAGTTTCTACTTCGGGCTTGGCTCACAAAATTCGTGACTTTGCTAATGAAGGCGTACAGGTTAATCTGGCTGTTTCCCTTCACGCACCTAATAATGAATTGCGCTCAAGCATCATGAAAATTAACCGTGCCTTTCCGATTGAAAAGCTCTTTGCAGCTATTGAGTACTATATCGAAACAACCAATCGCCGTATGACCTTTGAATACATCATGCTCAATGAAGTCAATGATGGTGTTGAACAGGCCTTGGAGTTGGCTGAGTTGCTCAAGAACATCAAGAAATTATCTTACGTAAACTTGATTCCCTATAACCCAGTTAGTGAACATGACCAATATAGCCGTAGTCCTAAAGAGCGCGTGATGGCCTTCTATGATACCCTCAAGAAAAAAGGGATTAATTGTGTCGTCCGTCAAGAGCATGGTACAGATATTGATGCGGCTTGTGGACAATTGCGCTCCAATACAATGAAACGTGACCGCCAGAAGGCAGTCGCAGCGGTAAATCCATAAAATGACTAGAAAAAGAGAATTATTCTTAAGATTGGGAGTGATTATTTACAGTCTTTGCATTGTCTGTTTTTGTTTTACTCCCCAACCTCAACTTCCTACAGGAGTGGAAACTCCAGGTATTCAAACTTTTGGACGCCTGGTTTTTCTTTTAACTCCCTTAAACTCCCTTTGGAATCTGGGTGAAGTGACTAGTTTTGACCAAATCATTTGGATCTTTTTGCAGAACATTTTGAATGTCTTCTTGCTCTTCCCTCTGATTTTCCAACTGCTCTATCTCTTGCCCTCTCTAAGAAAAACTAAAAGGGTTCTTCTTCTCAGTTTTATACTGAGCTTGGGAATCGAGTGCACACAACTAGTTTTAGACTTTTTCTTTGATTTTAATCGCGTTTTTGAGATTGATGATTTGTGGACCAACACCTTGGGAGGCTATCTGGCTTGGCTCCTCTATAAAGGACTGCATAAAAACAAGATAAGGAATTAAAATGAGTATTTTAGAAGTTAAAAATCTGAGTCACGGTTTTGGTGACCGTGCAATTTTTGAAGACGTTTCTTTCCGTCTCCTCAAGGGAGAACATATCGGTCTAGTCGGTGCCAATGGTGAAGGAAAATCAACCTTTATGAGCATTGTGACTGGTAAGATGTTGCCAGACGAAGGAAAGGTGGAGTGGTCTAAGTATGTGACTGCTGGCTACTTGGACCAGCATGCTGTGCTAAAGGAAGGTCAAACTGTTCGAGATGTTCTTCGTACGGCCTTTGATGAGCTATTTAAAGCAGAAGCTCGCATCAATGACCTCTATATGGAGATGGCAGAAGAGGGAGCAGATATCGACGCGCTGATGGAAGAAGTTGGTGAACTCCAAGATCGTTTGGAGAGTCGAGACTTCTATACCTTGGATGCCAAGATTGATGAAGTGGCGCGTGCCCTCGGTGTCATGGACTATGGTATGGATACAGACGTAACAGCCTTATCAGGTGGACAAAGAACCAAGGTTCTCTTGGCTAAACTTCTCCTTGAAAAACCAGACATTTTGTTGCTTGACGAGCCAACCAACTATTTGGATGCTGAACACATTGACTGGCTCAAGCGTTATCTCCAAAACTATGAAAATGCTTTTGTCCTTATTTCGCATGATATTCCTTTCCTCAACGACGTAATCAATATCGTCTACCATGTGGAAAATCAACAGCTGACGCGTTACTCTGGTGACTACTACCAGTTCCAAGAAGTCTATGCTATGAAGAAATCTCAGTTAGAAGCGGCCTATGAACGTCAACAGAAAGAGATTGCAGACCTCAAGGATTTCGTGGCTCGAAACAAAGCGCGTGTTGCAACGCGTAATATGGCCATGTCCCGTCAAAAGAAACTGGACAAGATGGACATCATCGAACTGCAAAGCGAGAAACCAAAGCCGTCCTTTGATTTCAAACCAGCTCGCACCCCCGGGCGCTTTATCTTCCAAGCCAAGGACTTGCAGATTGGTTATGACCGTCCCCTTA
>CAJPSM010000067.1 GCA_905373305.1 uncultured Streptococcus sp.
TACCTTACTATTTTACCTTTTTTAGTATACACTGTCAAAGTATATGACCGATAAAATTTCACAAGGTAAAAAAATAAATCCCCGTTTTAACAGGGATTTTCTTTAGTTAGATTATTTTTTCACAAAGTTTATTTGACATTGGAAACTTCAAATCTTTTCATAATTGTTTGCAAACGCCATTGATAGAGGATAGCACTAACGACCAAACTCGCTATTAGACCAATCCAGTAAGAATAGGCTCCCAAAGTTGTCACATGATCTAGGAATAAACCTAATGGAATGGACACCGCCCAGTAAGCAATTACTCCAAGATAAAAGGGAACAACCGTATCCTTATAACCTCTGAGAATTCCTTGTAAAGGAGCTGCAACGGTGTCAGCTAACTGGAAAAAAAGACTATAAGTTAGGAAGGTAGATGTTAGTTCAATGAAGTCAGGATTATTGCCATATAAACTGGCTACGACATCTCTCAAAATATAGAGAAAGCTCAATGTAAAGCCTGCAAATATCAGCGCTATCCAACGTCCAAGTTTGATATAGGTCTTAGCATCATCAAAACGCTTAGCCCCTACCTCATAAGAAACAACAATGGCCATGGCAGAAGAAATACTCATAGGAAAAGCATACATGAGCGTCGAGAAGTTCATGGCTGACTGGTGGCTGGCAATAATCAGAGACGAAAACTTAGCCATAATCAAACCAACGACTGAAAAAATGACGACCTCAGCAAAAACAGTTCCACCGATTGGTAATCCCAAGCGAATTCCCTCTATAATTCTCTCTAATTTCAGAGGGGCGCGTCGTTCTAAATGAAGTTCTTTTAGGTTTTTCTGCTTGACCAAGATGATGATGGAAATTCCCAGTAGACACCAATAAGCAAGTGAGGTTCCTAGCCCTGCTCCTGCTCCACCTAACTCTGGAAACCCAAGGGCACCGTAGATCAACAAATAGTTAAACCCACAATTTAAAGGTAGCAATAAGAGCATGAGGTACATGGATAGCTTGGTCAAACCGAGAGAATCAAGTAGCGATCGGATAACACTAAAGAGCAACAAGGGGATAATTCCGATAGACAAATACCAAAGATAACGAACTGAAACTACCGCCACTTGGGCTTCTAGTCCGATATGGTTTAAGACTGGAGGCGCTAGAAAAAGCACCATGCCAAGCAAAACCAAAGACAATCCAAAAGCTAAATAGATGAATTGGTAAAAGTCAGATGCTACTTCTTCTTTTTTGCCTCGTCCTAGATGATGGCCTATGATGGGAACCATGGCCGAAACAATCCCTGTTAAAAAAGTAAAGAAAGGATTCCATAGACTCGTTGCAGTTGATACACCAGCCAAGTCCATGGTATTGTATTGCCCCGTCATGGTTGTATCCACAAAAGAGGCAGAATAATTGGCAAATTGATAGATCAGGATAGGGAAAAATATCTTAAGAAATAAGACAAACTTATCTTTAAATTGATGGGTTGGATACATATACGCTCTCTATTCTTATAGTTTATAGAGCAGAATCCCATCTAGTTTTTGTAGACGATTTGTCCCTTACAGATGGTATATTTAACCTGCCCTTTTAAGGTTTCCCCGATAAATGGTGAATTTGATGATTTTGAAGCAAAGTTTGGACCAACAGTACGATCAGCCTTGTCATCAAAGATGGTGATATCCGCTGGACCATTTTCAGCCAAGTAGCCTCCTTCAAAGTTGTAAAGTTTAGCTGGATTGACAGTCATTTTTTCTAGCAATTCCATCAAGCTTAGCTCACCAGCTTCCACCAAATAAGTCAAACCAAGAGAAAGAGAGGTTTCCAAACCAGTCATACCAGATGGTGCTTTGGTGATATCTTCTACATTTTTCTCATCTGCATGGTGAGGCGCGTGGTCTGTCGCAATTACAGTGATGACGCCCGACTTAAGACCTTCAATCACGGCACGACGATCTGACTCCAAACGAAGCGGAGGATTCATTTTGGCATTGCTTCCTTGAGTTAAAAGAAGAGCTTCTGTCTTAGAGAAATGTTGTGGCGCTACTTCTGCTGTGACTTGCGCCCCTAATCCCTGAGCAAACTCTACTACCTTGACACTTTCTTCCTTAGACAAATGCTGGATGTGAACATGGGCCTTGGTTGCATAGGCAATCATAACATCACGCGCAATCATAGCGTACTCAGCCACGCCAGTCGCTCCACAGATATGAAAATGTTCCTTAGCGATGTTTTCGTTAAATCCAAGAATTCCATTCAAACCTGGATCTTCCTCATGAAGGCTGATAAAGGTATTGAGTTTTTTGGCTTCCTCCATGGCTTCCTTAACCACTTTACTACTTTCAAGCGGAATTCCATCATCAGAAAAACCAACCGCACCTGCTTCTAAGAGCGCCTTAAAGTCAGTCAAGTCTTGCCCATTAAAGTTCTTGGTAATAGTCGCAACCGTCTTGACATTGATTTTTTCCTTGGCAGCAGACTGGAGAACTTCTTTCAGGGTTTCTACATCCGAAATGGTTGGACTAGTATTAGCCATCATAACGACCGTTGTAAAACCACCTGCAGCAGCTGCCAGTGCGCCAGTATGGATATCCTCCTTGTGGGTCTGACCAGGTTCACGGAAATGAACATGGATATCGACTAAGCCAGGCGCAACAACAAGACCCGTAGCATCAATTAGCTCTGCTCCTTCTTCCTTGATTTCAGGGGCAATTTTGACAATTTTTCCATCTTGGACTAAAACATCACACACTTGATCCAAACCAGACTTGGGATCCATTACACGACCATTTTTGATTAGTAGCATCTGCTTTCTCCTTTATTCATAGAAATCAACTTGGGTATCCAATAATTTATCCCCATCATAAACAAACTTGGCTGAAAAGAAGGGTTTGTCCTCTAAAAGCCACTCAACAAAGGTGTGATCACCTTCCCAAGTCGGCTTGCTTAAGACTTCATCATAGGGAACCCATTCTAAGGTTCCCTCATTGCAGTCAATCAAGTCACCCTCGAACTCCGTTACCTTAAAAACATAGGTGTACCAGTCTAGATCTGGCGTGAATTCTGGAAAAGTGATAACACCTTTTAGAACCGGCTTGGCTTTGAGCCCTGTTTCCTCGAGGATTTCACGCGCTGCGCACTCCTGAGGTGTCTCCCCTCGCTCTAGCTTACCACCCACACCAATCCATTTGCCTTCGTGGACATCATTGGTCTTCTTATTACGATGGAGCATGAGCAGTTCTTTTCCGTTATCAATGTAGCAAATCGTCGCTAACTGAGGCATATTCTCTCCTTATCTAAGCCAATCGATTGGCTCTTGTTCGGTCTCTGTTAAGAATGCATTGGCCTTAGAAAAAGGCTTGGAACCCCAAAATCCTCTATAAACCGATAAAGGACTAGGATGGGCTGATTCGATAATCAAGTGGTGAGGATTGGTAACTAAGGCCTTCTTCTTGCGTGCATAAGCGCCCCAGAGCACAAAAACTACTGGTCTGTCTAGATTATTTACCACCTGAATCACAGCATCTGTAAAAGGCTCCCATATCTGCCCAGCATGACCATTGGCTTGACCAGCAGGGACAGTCAAGCAAGCATTGAGAAGTAAGACTCCTTGCTCAGCCCAAGCCGTCAAATCATGGGATTTCTTAACGCCGATATCATCTGACAATTCTTTCAAAATGTTTTGCAAGGACGGCGGAGCTGGGATAGAGTCAGGTACAGAAAAACTCAAGCCCTGAGCTTGACCTGGCCCGTGATAGGGATCCTGCCCTAGAATCACCACCTTAACTTCTTCAAGCGGAGTTTTCAAGAGAGCCTGAAAAACCTTTTCCTTGGGTGGATAAACAGTCCCTTGGGCATAGACCTGCCCCATAAATTGATTGATTTTCCCGAAATACCCTTCAGGTAATTGCTCCTTAATCAAAGCATGCCAAGATGAGTGTTGCATCGCCAACTCCTTCATTTTTACTGCCTCTATTATAGCAAAAAGTGGCTATCTAAACCACTTTTTACAGTTTATCTAAACAATCCAGCAAGTCTTGGTAAGAATGAACTTCATAGGTCGGCTGGGCTTGTGTGTGATTTTCCAGATGATGGGGATTGTACCAGATAGTATCAATGCCAGCATTATTGCCACCTTGAATGTCGGCGGTTAGGGAATCTCCAATCATAACCGTCTTTTCTTTGCTGAAATCTGCAATCTGTTGACCGATTTTTTCATAGAATAGTGCGTCAGGTTTTTGTGTTTGCAATTGCTCGGAGATAAAGACTTGGTTGAAATAGGGAGCCAGACCTGATTGAGCCAAACGACCTGTCTGGATGGCAGTAATCCCATTTGTCGCAGCATACAAATCATAATCACGCTCGATGAGGCTGTCCAAGAGTTCATGAGCGCCCGAAAGAGTTTGTCCCTGCTGGGCTAAGTAAAATTGATAACGCTGGGCAAGTAACCTCCCGTCTTTTTCCTGTCCAAAATGAGCAAATAAACGAGAAAAGCGCGTGTTAACCAGTTCTTGTTTACTGATTTTCTTTTGCTCCAAGTCCTTCCAGAGAGCCTTGTTCATAGGAACGTAATAGTCTTTATAGGCTTGAATATCCGCAACTCCTTCTTCCTTTAGAAGTTGCGTCAAAGCCACATCCTCAGCAACATCAAAATCAAGAAGAGTGTGGTCGAGGTCGAAGAGTAGAAATTTGTAGGGCAATTTGTGAGATTTCCTTTCTAGGGGGTGCAAAGGTTTAAGAAAGGGGGGCAAGTCACAAAATCCTTTCACTTTTCTTCAAGACCTCAGTCGCATATGCTTGAATCTCTGTCACTTCTTTTCCATAGATAGTTTCATAAGTTATATTTAATGCTTCTAATTGGTTGATAATCAATCCAACTGAGTTTGGATTGATTTTAATTGCAAATCCGATTTTTGTACCATCATTATCCTCCTTTGATATCCAATTTACACCACTATCAAATCTAGCTTCATGCAAAGTAAAGACACCAGATTGTCGAGAAATTCTATGAGAACGTAAATCGATTTCGCTTTTTACTGCAAATGGTACCATACTAAAGGGAGTATTATTTAAGTTCTTGAACCACTCTTTGAATTGTTCATCATTGATATTATCAATATTGAACGGTTCTTCAATTTCCTCGTCACCCTCAGTATATACTATTGCAGAGTTTTTATTTAATATTGAAGGTCTTAAAACATAAACAATCGGAAAAGTATCTTCAGCAATATTAAATTCATACAATGTAAAAAATAACGCTACTAATGGATCTGTAGACCAATCTAGAATTGGGGTTTTTAATCCATAATGCTGACCGATAAACGTGTAGTGAAATAGATTTAATTTGGTTTTTCCTATTTTTCCCTTTATTTTATCTCGAAAGTTTTCAATTTCAGGAACAAAATCAATATAATTGATATATTCTATCGGATGAACCATTCCATCATTATATTGTTTTTTTACAGCTTCTCTAAACAAAGTTGGTCTCAATTTCCACTCACTGTTTCTATGGCCACGATACCACAACTCGCAATTTTCTGAATTTTTCAACGTAAAAATGTAGTTTATATACTCGTTTAAGTTATTAATTTCGATTTTATATGAATACATTAATTTATCCTTTGTTAGAAATTAGTTATATAATAGTATATCACATTATACAAAAATAAACTATTAGATAAAGTTGAAATACATTGTTAACAAATGAAAATATAATTGTTATTTGGAGTCTCCCAAAATCTATTCCTATTCTAGATATAAACCAAGTCAGATTAAAGATACAAATATAATGATAAGGCTTTCTTTTACTTTAGACTACCATAAAACAAGGAATCTTTCAACAAAATTCATTGTCAAACTACTATTCTAGAAGATTGTTAGCCCAAATCTTTCAGAATAGAACAATCCTAACTATCGAATACCTCAATTTCATAAATATCAATGTAATTCTAAACTTAGAATTACACTGATATAAATGTTTTAGACCTATTCTAAGTCTATGATAGCCTTAAATTTTAATTTTTGAAGGATTCTAAAGCTAGAAGAGCTCAAAATTCACGAGAACTAAGCTATTCGAAGCTTAGAAGAAGCTTTTCCAACCTTCATAAACTCTTCAATTAACGTTTCTTACAATTTTTCTGATGAGCTTTGAGTTTTTTCAGAGCCCAGTCATAGTGGCTGGAGGTACTACTGACAAAGTAGGAACCTAGACTTGTTCCACCCGTCCATTTATAGACACCTTTTGTGAATAATTCGTCATTGCTAAAGTCTTCCAACAACTCTAAAACCTCCTTATGCGATTGCTCTAGTAGCCTAGTCGCTTCTTCTAAAGAAGTTTTCTGGTGCTTCTTCCAAAAAGCGACATTCATTTCCCCATAAGTTTTCCAATTATAAGGTTCAGGGAGAAAAGGTCTTTCATGACCCTTTTGATTGGAATGTACCCAGGTCAAAAGTAACTGCTGCCATTCATAGAGATGGATCAGGACATCCCGCAGATTTTTATCTCTATTCCAGTGGGCTTCTTTTTTCTTTTGCTCTTGTGAAAAATCAAAAGGAGTCTGTAGCTCCTCTTCACTTAATTTAGATATAAAGTGATTGAGCTTTTCATAGTTTTCCTTAGAGGCTAGCACTAATTCCTCTTTCGTTCTTGGTCTAGGCATAGGCGTTCTCCCTTCATTTTCTAGTAGGTTGAGGTATTTTCTTACTTCATTATACCATAATCAAAAAGCAGTTCTTCATTTTACGAACAACTGCTTTTACGAACTATTTTTTTATGCTTATAGTCACTACTTTACATATAAATCTTTAAAGAGACCATCCACTTCTGCTATCTGATAGAGCAAGTGGGATAGTTCTTGGTAATCTTCTTTTAAACA
>CAJPSM010000068.1 GCA_905373305.1 uncultured Streptococcus sp.
CCCTTAAAGTAAGCTGCCCAGCCAGACGCCACACCTGAAACAGCTGTCATGAATTCCATGATGGTCAACCAGCCAGCAATCCAGGCTGGCAATTCTCCTAAAATCGCATAGAGATAACTATAAGCACCTCCTGTTGCAGGCACACGAGAGGCGAATTCCGCAAAAAAGAGGGCTGATAAAGAAACGCACAGGGCAGAAATCACAATGGAAACCACTAGTGATGGGCCAGCTAGTGTAGCTGCTGCTGTTCCTGTAATGGTGAAAATTCCCGTCCCTACCATGGCACCGATTCCTAGTAAAATCAAATCCCATAATTTTAAATGCCGGCGCATTTCTGTCCGTCCCAGACTAACATCCTTGGTTCTAAAAATTTTCATACTTCATCTCCACTAAATGTAATTGTTTTATTTTACCACATAAAAGTATTTTTGTGAATATTTATTAGGTCTTTTTTTGAAAAAAATTCTGAACAGGAAAACTTCCTGTTCAGATTCTGCATATTCTTACCCAACTGATCCTTCCATTTCATAGCTAATCAAGCGGTTGAGCTCAACTGCGTATTCCATTGGAAGTTCTTTTGTGAAGGGTTCTACAAATCCCATGACAATCATCTCAGTTGCCTCAGATTCTGACAATCCACGGCTCATGAGGTAATAGAGTTGTTCTTCTGAAATCTTAGATACTTTGGCTTCGTGTTCCAAAGCAACTTGTGAGTTATGGATTTCATTGAATGGAATGGTATCTGAAGCTGATAAGTCATCCATGATAATGGTATCACACTCGATGTGAGAAACAGATTTCTTAGAATTTTTATTAAAGGTTACTTGTCCACGGTAGTCAACCTTTCCTCCGCCTTTAGCGATGGATTTAGACACGATAGACGAGCTGGTATGTGGAGCATTGTGGATCATCTTAGCACCCGTGTCTTGGTGTTGCCCAGCATTAGCAAAGGCGATAGAGAGCATGGTACCACGAGCCCCTTCTCCATCAAGGTAAACAGATGGGTATTTCATAGTCGTTTTGGCACCCAAGTTCCCATCAATCCACTCAACAGTTGCATCTTTCAAGGCTTTGGCGCGTTTGGTTACCAAGTTATAGACGTTATCAGACCAGTTTTGGATAGTTGTATAACGCATATAAGCTCCGTCCAAAGCAAAGATTTCTACAATGGCTGCATGCAGACTGTTACTTGAATATGTTGGTGCTGTACAGCCTTCTACGTAATGAACACTTGCTCCTTCATCAACGATAATCAAGGTACGTTCAAACTGACCAGTATTTTCGTTGTTGATACGGAAGTAAGTTTGTAGTGGGATATCTACCTTAACCCCTTTCGGTACGTAGATAAAGGTTCCACCTGACCATACTGCCGAGTTGAGGGCAGCCAACTTGTTATCAGTCGGCGGTACCAACTTAGCGAAGTATTGTTTAAACAAGTCCGGGTATTCCTTGAGGGCAGAATCTGTATCTGTAAAGATAATGCCTAACTTCTCAAACTCTTCCTTCATGTTGTGGTATACCACTTCTGACTCGTACTGAGCAGAAGCTCCAGCTAGGTAGGCACGCTCAGCTTCTGGAATCCCGATACGTTCAAAGGTTTCTTTGATTTTTTCAGGAACTTCATCCCAAGAACGGGCTGGTTTGTCAGATGGCTTTTGGTAGTAGATCAAGTCATCAAAGTCAATCTCAGACAAGTCTGCTCCCCAAGTTTGCATAGGCATTTTCTTGAAGGTTTCATAAGACTTCAAACGGAACTCCAACATCCACTCAGGCTCACCCTTAGCAGCAGATAATTCACGAATAACACCTTCGTTGAGTCCTTTTCCTGTCGATAGGACAGGCTCTACATCATCATGGAAACCAAATTTATATTCACCAAGGTCAATTGGTTTTGGTTCTACTCTTTCTTCAGCCATAATATCCTTTCTTTCATTCTTCATTTCTACTGATTTATAAGACAAAAGAAACTTGTCTTATCTGTTATCTTGATTTTCAATTGTTTTCTTGAGGGCGTTCCAAGCTAGGGTTGCACATTTTATTCTTTGAGGGAATTTGGCAACACCTGATAAGAAGGCTGCATCGCCAAGTTGGTCTTGACGCTCATCTTTTTGCCCTTGAACCATTTCTGAAAAAATGGTCGCAAGTTCTAAAATTTCTTGCTTAGTCTTACCTAAAACGGCATCTGTCATCATGCTAGCAGAGGCAGTTGAGATGGTGCAACCCGAGTTTAGAAAAGCAATATCTTCCAAACGGTCCTCTGCATCAAACTTGACAGAGAGATTGATAACATCCCCACAGGTTGGATTGTTGAGACTGATTTGCTCAGCGTCTTCTAACTTCCCTTGGTGATGTGGATTTTTCGAATGGTCTGCTACCACTGCCATATAAAGGCTATCTAGTTTAGAAAGTGCCATTGAAAAACTCCTTTGTCTTTTGTAAGGCATCGACTAGCTTATCGCAATCTGCCTTAGTATTGTAGATATAAAAACTTGCACGAGCTGTTGCAGGAACATCTAAATACTGAAGCAGAGGTTGGGCACAGTGATGGCCCGCACGAACGGCTACTCCTTCATAATCCAAAGCAGTCGCAAGATCGTGAGGATGAAGATCGCCTAGGTTAAAGGCAATCACTCCCGAACGTTGAGCCAAGTCCTGAGAACCATAAATAGTCAGTCCTTCAATCGCCTGCAGTTTTGGATAAACGTATGCAATCAATTCCTGTTCATGGGCTTCAATCGCATCCATACCAATGTTTTCAAGATAATCCACTGCAGCAGCAAGTCCGATTGCACCTGCCATGTTAGGGGTTCCAGCCTCGAATTTCCAAGGCAATTCCTTCCAACTAGCAGATTGCTCATAAACGAAATCAATCATTTCGCCGCCGAATTCTACTGGTGACATTTGCTCTAGATACTTTTCTTTACCGTAAAGGACACCGATACCAGTCGGGCCAGCCATCTTGTGACCTGAAAAGGCAAAGAAGTCCACATCCAAGTCCTGAACATCAATCTTCATATGAGGCGTAGATTGAGCACCATCCGCCACCATGATAGCTCCAACTTGGTGGGCCAATTGAGTAATTTCTTTGATTGGATTGACCACGCCCAAAACATTTGAGGCATGGGCTAGCGAAACAAACTTGACCTTGTCAGTCAATTTAGCTCGCAAATCATCCATATCTAGAGCCCCGTCCTTAAGATAGACATAGACAAGCTCAGCTCCAGTCTTGCGGCAAGCCTCCTGCCAAGGAATGATATTGGAATGGTGTTCCATGACGGAAATCAAGACCTGATCTCCCTCAGTCAAAACTTCCTCAGCGAAGCGCGCCACCCAGTTAAGACTGGTTGTCGTTCCTCTAGTAAAGAGAACTTCCTTTGTTGAGCCTGCATTGATAAACTTAGCAATGGTTTCACGAGCGGCTTCATAAGAAGCTGTAGCCCGTTCCGCCAAGGTATGGACACCACGGTGAACGTTGGCATTGTCCTTCTCATAGTAGCGGTTAATCGTTTCAAGAACTGCTAGTGGTTTTTGTGTCGTCGCAGCATTGTCCAAATAAACCAAAGGTTCATCGTTAACGATCTGGTCTAAAATTGGAAAATCCTTGCGAATCGCTTCTACATCTAACATAGGCTTCCCCTTAGCGTTTTGACAATTTTTCTTCGATAGTTGCAATCATTTCATCACGAACTTCCTTGACTGGAATTTCCACGATAACAGAGCCAAGGAAACCACGAACAACCAAACGCTCTGCAGTTGCCTTATCCAAACCACGGCTCATGAGGTAGTACATGTCTTCTGGATCCACCTGACCGATAGAAGCCGCGTGTCCTGCAGTAACGTCATTTTCATCAATCAAAAGAATTGGGTTGGCATCTGAGCGCGCTTGGTCTGAAAGCATAAGAACACGGCTCTCTTGTTGCGCATCTGCTCCCTTAGCTCCCTTGATGATGTGACCGATACCGTTGAAGGTCAAAGTTGCTTTTTCAAGAATAACCCCATGTTGGAGAATATTTCCGATTGAGTTGCAACCGTAGTTTGTTACGCGAGTGTCAATCCCTTGCACCTGACGGCCACTTGAAAGAGCTACGACTTTAAGGTCAGCATGGCTACCATTCCCAATCAAGTCGCTATCAAAGTCCGCAACGACATTCCCTTCGTTCATGACACCGATTGCCCAGTCAATACTTGCATCATTGCCCAACTTACCACGACGGCTAATGTAGGCAGTAACATTTTCACCAAGACGGTCGATAGCTGAAAATTTCACTTGTGCGCCAGAGCGAGCGATGACTTCTACAGTGATATTGGCAGTTGCTTTGGCACTACCTCCGCCACGTGATTCTAAACGCTCCAGATAACTAATCTTAGAATTTTTACCAGCAATAATCATAATATGCTTGTTAAACGGCACATCGCTGTCGCTATCTTGGTAGAAAATCCCTTCGATTGGTTCAGCAATTTCAACATTATCAGGAATGTAGAGAACAGCGCCACTATTAAAGTAAGCTGTGTGGTAGGCCGCCAACTTGTCATCATCGTACTTGACTGATGACATGAAGAACTCCTCGATAAGTTCTGGAATTTCTTCTAAAGCTGAGTGGAAGTCTGTAAAGACTACACCTTGTTCAGCCAACTCAACTGGAATTTGTCCAAAAACTGTTTGAGTGCCTACTTGAACCAATTTCAAGTGATTGTCTATAGCTGTGAAGTCAGGAACATTTGCTGATGGCTCGCTTTCTGTAATCGTTCCATCTCCCAGATTCCAACGGTGAAATTTCACACGCTCGATAACTGGTAATTCCAAACTCTCAATCTTATCAAAAGCTTTTTGACGGAGGTCAGCTAACCAGCTTGGTTCAGCGTGCATTTCTGAAAAAAGTTTAATAGTTTCTTTAGTCATTTACTTCTCCTAAAAGATACGAGGGAATTACAATTCTTCCTTGTAGTCATAGCCAAGTTCTTCAGCTAGTTTAGCGTATCCTTCACGTTCCAAACGGGCAGCCAATTCTGGACCGCCAGAAAGGACAACACGACCTTCCATCATCACGTGTACCACGTCTGGTGTGATGTAGTTCAAGAGACGTTGGTAGTGAGTGATGATCATGGCACCAAAGCCTTCACCACGCATGGCATTGACACCTTTCGATACAACTTTAAGGGCGTCAATATCAAGACCTGAGTCAATCTCATCCAAAAGGGCAAATGTTGGTTCCAACATCAAGAGTTGAAGAATTTCATTGCGTTTTTTCTCACCACCAGAGAAGCCTTCGTTAAGGTAACGCTCTGCCATTTCTTCTTTCATGTTGAGCAATTCCATTTTCTCGTCTAGTTTAGTGATGAACTCACGAACTGAAATCTTTTCATCGTCTTCTTTACCAGCATTCATGGCTGCACGAAGAAATTCTGCATTGGTAATTCCAGGAATTTCAGACGGATATTGCATAGCAAGGAAAAGTCCCATGCGCGCACGCTCGTCCACTTCCAACTCAAGGATGTTTACGCCATCAAACAAGACCTCGCCTTTGGTGACTTCATAGTTGGGGTTTCCCATGATAGCTGCAGAAAGAGTCGATTTACCAGTACCATTTGGTCCCATAATCGCTGCGATTTCTCCTGTTTTCAGAGTCAGATTGACTCCTTTCAAAATTTCTTTTCCTTCAATCTCAACGTGAAGATCTTTGATCTCTAATACTGACATGATAGTTCCTTTCTTTTTCAAACATTTTGCTCAATACCTTAGGAAATTGCTTACAATCCCTAAAAAATAGGACAAAAGGTCAATAAATATACCCTACTAGTATAACAAAAAAAAGCCTAAAAGGCTTTGATTTTGTCTAGAAGCTGGGGGCTAATCCTTGCGGTTTAGGTGCTGGTCAATAGCATCTACAATTTTTCCCATTACATAACTTAACCTAAAATTTCGAAAAAGTAGAATGGCCCAAAAAGCTGCCATAATGTAGCGACCAGTCATCAAAGATTCATTGAAAAAATAAGTCTCAGCAGCCGTGAAGAACGCTATTATGATAAATTGTTGTCTATTCATAAGATTATTGTACCATGAAATCCACTTTTAGTCTTCTTCAACCATGACTTTATCAGCCAGAAATTCAAATCCTTCTGGAATCAGGCTCTCTTCTTCCACCTCTTGATCAGCTTGAGAAGACTTGTTTTTAGCAGAAAATGCTGCTCGAACCTCTTTCCATTCCTCTAGGGAAATAGCCAGAATCTCAGGTGAAAATCCAGCTGCTTGGCTGAGAATATTGCCAAACATGGTATTGAGGTTATCACGTTTCATGGTTTGACCAGCATTGAAATTAGACTCAAAGGCTAAAATAGCATGGTGTTCATTGGCCGCAACTGGCTGAGAACCTACAAGAAGAGCCTTATCAGGTCCAGCTAAACTTTCAATCACTTCTCCCCACGCATTCTGGAGGCGAATCAAGTTTTGTCGTGCCAAATCAGGATTTTCGACAGCTTCTTGCAGGATAGACTGAACTTTGTTGCGATCCACTCGATAGACTGTCTTGGAAGTGGCTGGACGACTAGGGACTGGCGCAACTTGTTTAGGAGCTGTGCCCACATTGGCAAGTTCTTGTTTGAGACGGGCAACTTCCTGTCTCAGTGCAGAAATTTCACTTTCAACAGCTCCCGAAACCGCAGATTCAGGCTTGATTTCCGCTAAACGAATGGTCATCATCTCAGCATAAATCTTGGGTTGCAAGCTGGCCTTCATATCTGCTAAACTTACTGTCGCTAGACGAATCATTTCAAAAAGACTTTCCTGAGAAAGAGCTAGATTATCCATAAAAACTGGACTATGATGAGTAT
>CAJPSM010000069.1 GCA_905373305.1 uncultured Streptococcus sp.
AATCTACACCATTTGCTGCCCAAATGGCATCTGAAGCAGCTGCTAAATCTGCACAAGAACACGGTCTTAAATCAGTTGAAGTTACTGTAAAAGGTCCAGGTTCTGGTCGTGAGTCAGCTATTCGTGCGCTTGCTGCCGCTGGTCTTGAAGTAACAGCAATTCGTGATGTGACTCCAGTGCCACACAATGGTGCTCGTCCTCCAAAACGTCGCCGTGTATAATCATTGCATTACACTGCTTTTCGTTTAAGAGGGAGTAACTAAATGATTGAGTTTGAAAAACCAAATATAACAAAAATTGATGAAAATAAAGATTATGGCAAGTTTGTAATCGAACCGCTTGAACGTGGCTACGGTACAACTCTTGGTAACTCTCTTCGTCGTGTACTACTAGCTTCTCTACCAGGAGCAGCAGTGACATCTATCAACATTGAAGGTGTCTTGCATGAGTTCGACACAGTTCCAGGTGTTCGTGAAGACGTGATGCAAATCATTCTGAACATTAAAGGGATTGCAGTGAAATCATACGTTGAAGACGAAAAAATCATTGAGCTTGACGTTGAAGGTCCTGCTGAAATTACAGCTGGAGACATTTTGACTGACAGTGATATTGAGATTGTAAATCCAGATCATTATCTCTTTACAATCGGTGAAGGTTCTTCTCTAAAAGCGACAATGACTGTTAACAGTGGTCGTGGATATGTACCTGCTGATGAAAACAAAAAAGATAATGCACCAGTTGGAACACTTGCTGTAGATTCTATTTATACACCAGTTACAAAAGTCAACTATCAAGTAGAGCCTGCTCGTGTAGGTAGCAACGATGGTTTTGACAAATTAACCCTTGAAATCTTGACTAATGGAACAATTATTCCAGAAGATGCTTTAGGGCTTTCAGCACGAATCTTGACAGAACATCTTGATTTGTTTACAAATCTTACTGAGATTGCTAAGTCAACTGAAGTGATGAAAGAAGCTGATACTGAATCTGACGATCGTATTTTGGATCGTACGATTGAGGAACTGGACTTGTCTGTGCGTTCATACAACTGTTTGAAACGTGCCGGTATCAACACTGTGCATGATTTGACAGAAAAATCTGAAGCAGAGATGATGAAAGTACGAAATCTTGGACGCAAGAGTTTGGAAGAAGTGAAACTCAAACTCATTGACTTGGGTCTTGGATTAAAAGATAAATAAAGGAGGAATACATGGCTTACCGTAAACTAGGACGCACTAGCTCACAACGTAAAGCAATGCTTCGCGATTTGACAACTGATTTGCTGATCAACGAATCAATCGTGACAACTGAAGCTCGTGCTAAAGAAATCCGTAAAACTGTTGAAAAAATGATTACTCTAGGTAAACGTGGTGATTTGCATGCACGTCGTCAAGCAGCTGCTTTCGTACGTAATGAAATCGCATCTGAAAACTATGATGAAGCAACTGATAAGTACACTTCTACTACAGCACTTCAAAAATTGTTCTCAGAAATCGCACCTCGTTATGCTGAACGTAACGGTGGATACACTCGTATCCTTAAAACTGAACCACGTCGTGGTGATGCAGCGCCAATGGCGATCATCGAATTAGTATAAAATCATCAATTTTGTTGAGTGTTATGATGATGGAGTCTTGTGCTCTTAGTCTAGCTCTGGTCTACCGCTGGGACTTCGGTCCTAGCGGGAACACTCATCATCATTTGATAGGGTAGACGCTTGTTTACGAAATTGTTTTTTGTTTAAGAACAACTTCGTAAGCAGGCGTTTTTTAGTATTTTCTATGGAAATGTGCTATACTAGGAAAAAAGAAAATCAAAAACGTTCAGGTTTTCTAAAAATCGTAGAAATGGGGTATAAGGATGAAGGCTATTATTACAGTGGTTGGCAAGGACAAGGCTGGTATTGTTGCAGGCGTGTCTACTAAGATTGCAGAGTTGGGTTTGAATATTGACGATATTTCTCAGACTGTGTTGGATGAATACTTTACCATGATGGCGGTCGTATCAAGTGATGAAAAACAAGATTTTACCTCTCTCAGAAATGAGTTTGAAACTTTCGGTCAGACCTTGAATGTTAAAATCAATATTCAAAGTGCGGCGATTTTTGACGCTATGTATAATATCTAGGAGGTGGCTATGGATATTAGACAAGTTACAGAAACCATTGCCATGATCGAGGAGCAGAACTTCGATATCAGAACCATCACCATGGGGATTTCCCTTTTGGACTGTATTGATCCAGATATTGAACGTGCTGCTGAAAAGATTTACCAAAAAATCACCACTAAAGCTGCAAATCTAGTGGCTGTGGGAGATGAAATTGCTGCAGAACTTGGAATTCCTATTGTTAATAAACGGGTATCGGTGACTCCGATTTCTTTGATTGGTGCTGCGACTGATGCGACGGACTATGTCGTTTTGGCAAAGGCACTTGATAAGGCAGCTAAGGAGATTGGTGTTGACTTTATTGGTGGATTTTCTGCCTTGGTACAAAAGGGTTATCAAAAAGGAGATGAGATTCTCATCAATTCTATCCCCCGCGCTCTAGCTGAGACGGACAAGGTTTGTTCGTCCGTCAATATCGGCTCAACCAAGTCAGGCATCAACATGACTGCGGTTGCAGATATGGGACGCATCATCAAGGAAACAGCTACGCTATCAGATATGGGTGCGGCCAAGTTGGTTGTATTTGCTAATGCTGTTGAGGATAATCCTTTTATGGCGGGAGCCTTCCACGGTGTCGGTGAAGCAGATGTTATCATCAATGTCGGTGTTTCTGGCCCGGGAGTTGTCAAGCGTGCCTTGGAAAAAGTTCGTGGACAGAGCTTTGATGTAGTGGCTGAAACAGTCAAGAAAACAGCCTTTAAGATTACTCGTATCGGTCAATTAGTTGGTCAGATGGCTAGCGAGAGACTTGGTGTTGACTTTGGAATTGTCGACCTAAGTTTGGCACCTACTCCTGCGGTTGGTGATTCTGTGGCACGTGTCCTTGAGGAAATGGGTCTAGAAACAGTTGGTACGCATGGAACGACGGCTGCCCTCGCTCTTTTGAATGACCAAGTTAAGAAGGGCGGAGTGATGGCTTGTAACCAGGTCGGTGGCTTGTCAGGTGCTTTTATTCCCGTTTCTGAAGATGAGGGTATGATTGCTGCGGTACAAAATGGCTCTCTGAATTTAGAGAAACTAGAAGCCATGACGGCTATCTGTTCTGTTGGGCTGGATATGATTGCCATTCCAGAAGATACGCCTGCTGAAACCATTGCGGCTATGATTGCGGATGAGGCGGCAATTGGTGTTATTAACATGAAAACAACGGCCGTCCGTATCATTCCAAAGGGCAAAGAAGGCGATATGATTGAGTTTGGTGGCTTGCTAGGAACAGCTCCAGTTATGAAAGTCAATGGAGCTTCGTCTGTCGATTTCATCTCTCGCGGTGGGCAAATCCCAGCTCCAATCCATAGTTTTAAAAATTAATAAAAAAGAGAGAGGATTTAAGTTGAGTTTAAGGATGACTGTGTATACTATAATCATTAAATAAAGATCTCCTAACTTTATTTAATTAGAATCCTAAACTTTTTCATAATAATCTCCTAGGAAAGCTACCGTTAGGGTAGCTTTTCTTGTGGGAAAATTACGAGAGCGGACTTTACTGTTGAAAGCCGAATATTTCTTTGTTCCATGATATAATAGAAGAAAATGGAGGATAGAAAATGTCTAAAGTAAGATTGTACTTGGTCCGTCATGGTAAAACGATGTTTAACACGATTGGACGTGCTCAAGGATGGAGTGATACGCCTCTAACCGCAGAAGGTGAGTTGGGAATCCATGAACTGGGAATTGGCTTGAGAGAGTCTGGTTTGCAGTTTGACCGCGCTTATTCCAGTGATTCAGGGCGCACCATTCAAACTATGGGAATTATCCTAGAAGAACTTGGCTTGCAGGGGAAAATCCCTTACCGCATGGACAAGCGAATCCGTGAGTGGTGTTTTGGTAGTTTTGATGGGGCCTATGATGGGGACCTCTTTATGGGGTTGATTCCGAGAATTTTCAATGTAGACCATGTTCATCAGTTGTCCTATGCAGAGCTAGCAGAAGGTCTAGTTGAGGTTGATACTGCAGGCTGGGCAGAAGGTTGGGAAAAACTCAGTGGTCGAATCAAGGAAGGTTTTGAAACGATTGCCAAAGAAATGGAAGAACAAGGTGGGGGAAATGCCCTCGTTGTCAGCCATGGAATGACGATTGGAACCATTGTTTATCTGATCAATGGTATGCATCCGCATGGTCTGGATAATGGTAGCGTGACGATTCTTGAATATGA
Organism: uncultured Streptococcus sp.; assembly: GCA_905373305.1. Classification (GTDB taxonomy): domain Bacteria; phylum Bacillota; class Bacilli; order Lactobacillales; family Streptococcaceae; genus Streptococcus. The sequence continues at coordinate 4,319 of CAJPSM010000069.1, forward strand.
GAACGGTCAGTTTACGGTCCAAGTCGTTGGCGATCGTAGCTATCGGGAGCTGGGACGTGAGAAGATGGAAGAAAATAAGCATTGATAGAAGATAGCTCCTCAGAGGAGCTAATTTTTTTATTCAGCTAAGTAAGAGTGCTTTTAGAGCCAATCTTTCTTGATAAGGAGGGGAAAAGATTCTTTCTCGTCTTTCAAATTCCCTCAAAAATGGTATAATAGTAACATCATAAAATTGGAGAAATAGCATGAGTTTTTACAATCATAAGGAAATTGAGCCTAAGTGGCAGGGCTATTGGGCTCAACATCATACATTTAAGACAGGAACAGATGCATCAAAACCGAAGTTTTATGCTCTCGATATGTTCCCATATCCTTCAGGAGCTGGATTGCACGTAGGACACCCAGAAGGCTATACAGCAACGGATATTCTCAGCCGTTACAAACGTGCGCAAGGCTACAATGTTCTTCACCCAATGGGTTGGGATGCCTTTGGTTTGCCTGCAGAGCAGTACGCTATGGATACAGGGAATGACCCAGCAGAATTCACAGCGGAAAACATTGCCAACTTCAAACGCCAAATCAATGCGCTTGGATTTTCTTATGACTGGGACCGTGAAGTCAACACAACAGATCCAAACTACTACAAGTGGACGCAATGGATCTTCACTAAGCTCTACGAAAAAGGCTTGGCCTATGAAGCTGAAGTGCCAGTAAACTGGGTGGAAGAATTGGGGACGGCCATTGCCAACGAAGAAGTGCTTCCTGACGGAACTTCTGAGCGTGGAGGATATCCAGTTGTTCGCAAACCAATGCGTCAATGGATGCTTAAAATCACGGCCTATGCAGAGCGATTGCTTAATGACTTGGATGAGTTGGACTGGCCGGAGTCTATCAAGGACATGCAACGTAACTGGATTGGGAAATCAACTGGTGCTAATGTCACTTTTAAAGTGAAAGGGACTGACAAGGAATTTACCGTCTTTACTACTCGTCCTGATACGCTTTTCGGTGCGACCTTCACAGTCTTGGCTCCTGAGCATGACTTGGTAGATGCCATCACAAGTCCAGAGCAAGCTGAGGCTGTAGCAGACTACAAACACCAAGCTAGTCTCAAGTCTGACTTGGCTCGTACAGACCTTGCCAAGGAAAAAACTGGTGTTTGGACAGGTGCCTATGCCATCAACCCTGTCAATGGCAAGGAAATCCCAATCTGGATCGCGGACTATGTTCTTGCTAGTTATGGAACAGGTGCTGTCATGGCTGTGCCTGCCCATGACCAACGTGACTGGGAATTTGCCAAACAATTTGGCCTTCCAATCGTAGAAGTGCTAGAAGGTGGAAATGTAGCAGAAGCTGCCTACACAGAAGATGGACTTCACGTTAACTCAGATTTTCTAGATGGTCTTAACAAAGAAGACGCCATTGCTAAAATCGTAGCTTGGTTGGAAGAAAAAGGTTGTGGTCAGGAGAAGGTTACCTACCGTCTCCGCGACTGGCTCTTTAGCCGTCAACGTTACTGGGGTGAGCCAATTCCTATCATTCATTGGGAAGATGGAACTTCAACAACCGTTCCTGAAAGTGAATTGCCACTTGTCTTGCCTGTAACCAAGGACATCCGCCCTTCAGGTACTGGGGAAAGTCCACTAGCTAATTTGACAGATTGGCTTGAAGTGACTCGTGAAGATGGTGTCAAAGGTCGTCGTGAGACCAATACTATGCCACAATGGGCAGGTTCAAGCTGGTACTATCTCCGCTATATCGACCCACACAACACAGAAAAATTAGCTGACGAAGATCTCCTTAAACAATTGTTGCCTGTAGACATCTACGTGGGTGGAGCGGAGCACGCTGTACTTCACTTGCTTTACGCTCGTTTCTGGCATAAATTCCTCTATGACTTAGGTGTCGTTCCGACGAAAGAACCATTCCAAAAACTCTTTAACCAAGGAATGATCTTGGGAACAAGCTACCGTGACCATCGCGGGGCTCTTGTGGCAACTGATAAGGTTGAAAAACGTGACGGTTCCTTCTTCCATGTGGAAACAGGAGAAGAGTTGGAGCAAGCGCCAGCCAAGATGTCTAAATCCCTCAAGAACGTGGTCAACCCAGACGATGTGGTGGAACAATACGGTGCTGATACCCTTCGCGTCTATGAAATGTTCATGGGACCACTTGATGCTTCGATCGCTTGGTCAGAAGAAGGTCTGGAAGGAAGCCGTAAATTCCTTGACCGTGTTTACCGTTTGATCACAAGTAAGGAAATCGTTGCGGAAAACAATGGTGCTCTTGACAAGGTCTACAATGAAACAGTCAAATCTGTCACTGAGCAAATCGAGTCTATGAAATTCAACACAGCCATTGCTCAACTCATGGTCTTTGTCAACGCTGCTAACAAGGAAGACAAACTCTATGTAGACTACGCCAAAGGCTTTATCCAATTGATTGCCCCATTTGCACCTCACTTGGCAGAAGAACTCTGGCAAACAGT
>CAJPSM010000070.1 GCA_905373305.1 uncultured Streptococcus sp.
TGCACCTTTTGTTGCAGTCTGTCTTGGGGAAATATGGTATACTAGATAGGCAAAACAATGGAGAAAAAATTATGTACGAATATCTTAAAGGAATCATTACCAAAATCACTGCTAAATATATCGTCCTTGAGGCAAATGGTATTGGTTATATCTTGCATGTAGCCAACCCTTATGCATACTCAGGTCAGGTTAACCAAGAAACTCAGATTTATGTGCACCAAGTTGTCCGTGAGGATGCCCATCTGCTTTATGGTTTTCGCTCAGAAGATGAGAAAAAACTCTTCCTCAGTCTGATTTCGGTTTCTGGGATTGGTCCTGTGTCAGCTCTTGCTATTATCGCAGCCGATGACAATGCGGGCTTGGTTCAAGCCATTGAAACCAAGAACATCACCTACTTGACCAAGTTCCCCAAAATTGGCAAGAAAACAGCCCAACAGATGGTGCTGGACTTGGAAGGCAAGGTAGTCGTGGCTAGTGATGACCTTCCTGCCAAAGTCGCAGTACAAGCCAGTGCTGAAAACCAAGAACTGGAAGAAGCTATGGAAGCCATGCTGGCGCTAGGCTACAAGGCAACCGAGCTCAAGAAAATCAAGAAATTCTTTGAAGGAACGACGGATACAGCTGAGAACTATATCAAGTCGGCCCTTAAAATGTTGGTGAAATAGGAGAAGAGTATGCCAAAACGTTGTTCGTGGGTCAAGATGACCAATCCGCTCTACATCGCCTACCACGACCAGGAGTGGGGGCAGCCCCTTCATGACGACCACGCTCTTTTTGAACTGCTCTGTATGGAGACTTATCAGGCTGGTCTGTCTTGGGAAACGGTACTTAACAAACGCCAGGCTTTCCGAGAAGCATTTCATGGCTATCAAATTCAGGCGGTCGCGGAAATGACAGATGGGGAGTTGGAAGCCTTGTTAGAGAATCCAGCCATCATCCGAAATCGTGCCAAGCTCTTTGCGACGCGTGCCAATGCCCAAGCATTTTTACAAGTCCAGGAAGCATATGGTTCCTTTGATGCCTATCTCTGGTCTTATGTCGATGGACAAACCATCATCAATGATGTTCCTGACTATCGCCAGGCGCCTGCCAAAACAGCCCTGTCTGAAAAGTTATCTCAAGATTTAAAAAAACGAGGTTTCAAGTTTACAGGTCCAGTCGCAGTTTTGTCATTTCTACAAGCTGCAGGTTTGATTGATGACCATGAGAATGATTGTGAGTGGAAGGGGAATTAAATGATGTCTAACAAAAATAAGGGAATTCTGATTTTTGCGATTCTCTATACAGTTCTTTTTGTGTTTGATGGTGATAAATTGCTGGCTTCTGTGATGCCATCTGCCATTGAGAATTATCTACAATATCTACAATATGTAGTATTAGCTCTATATGGCTCTTTCTTGTTCAAGGATAGATTGATTCAACAATGGAATGAGATTAGAAAGACTAAAAGAAAATTCTTCTTTGGCGTTTTAAAAGGCTGGCTCTTTCTCATTCTGATGACGCTTGTCTTTAAATTTGTATCAGAGATGTTGAAGCAGTTTTTGGCGCTAGACGGACAAGGTCTAAATCAGTCTAATATTCAAAGCACCTTTCAAGAGCAACCATTACTGATAGCAGTTTTTGCCTGTATCATTGGACCTTTGGTGGAAGAACTCTTTTTCCGTCAGCTCTTATTGCATTACTTGCAGAAACGATTGCCAGGATTACTAAGCATTATTCTGGTAGGACTTGTCTTTGCCTTGACTCATATGCATAATTTAAGTTTGTCGGAGTGGGTCGGTGCAGTCGATTACCTAGGTGGGGGCCTTGCCTTTTCAATTATTTATGTGAAAGAAAAGGAGAATATCTACTATCCCTTACTGGTTCATATGTTAGGCAACAGCCTCGCCTTGATTATTTTAGTTATCAGTAGTATGTGACGTTTTAGTAGTTATACAAGAGAAAAAGCTGAGAAACTCATCTCAGCTTTTTGATTATATGCTAGTAACTTTTATAGTGCAGTAAGAAATGTCAGTCCACCTAAGACAACGCCAGCTGAGTTTGGAATAATTAGTATCCAATCCTTCTTAGGTTCTTTTGTCCACCCGTAAATAACCCAAATTAAACAAGATACTGCTGCGGATAAAGGCTGGAATGGTTGAGCTTTGTTGCCTTGTAAATTGGCAAAAATTTGTGGGATGTAGGCGATAAATACAATAATCCCGATAAAGGCTCCAATTGAACCGACAATTTGATTTATTTTTTGTTTAGTCATATATACCTCCTTCAAAAAGATATCATAGAAATAAGCAAAATGCAATAAATTTAGACACAAATTGTAACGAAAATCAATACCAAAGCACAAAAATAGAGAAATTGTTTATTTTTTGTTATGGTCAAAGCGAATGACTTGCTCCTGTGCATCCACATAAGCGTGAACGCCAAAGGGCACAATGGCTCTTGGAGTTGCGTGGCCGACATTCAGATTATAGACAATCGGGATATTGTTATCAATGATATCCAATAGTGCTTCCTTATAGTCGTCATAGAAGGTTTCATCCATAGGTTTCCCGACCAAGAGTCCACTGATGACCTCAAATACCCCAGTTTCTTTCAAAGTCTGCAACATTTTTTTGAAGTTTTCCGGCTCAGGCTTTTCTTCGCTTGTTTCTAACAAGAGAATCTTTCCTTTCCAGTCGGATAAGTCAGGAAAAAGTTTGTATTTTTGGCAGAGCTCCGTGCTGTCTGCGTATCGAGAATTGTCAAAGATATCATAGAGAGACTCAAGGCAACCGCCGAGAATTTCTCCCTCAAACTGGGCATTTCCTTGCAACAAGTCAAAACCAGTATTTGCATGACTGATACGAGCTGTTCCCAGGGCCTTGGGACTAAAATCAGTCCGTTCCTCATACCAAAGGTCGCTAGGGCGGATTTCTGAGATTTTTCCAGTCTCAATCAATTCTTTAAAGTAGTGGAGGCTATAGGATAACATCTCCTTGTCCAACTCACAAATGTCTGCTAGAAAGGATTGCCCATAGAAAGTCTTGATCCCTAGTTTGTGCAACATAAGGTGGTTCATGGTGGTATCCGAGAAGCCAAGAAAAATCTTTTGTTTGATAACCTTTTGTAGTTGGTCATTTTCAAAAAGGTAGGGCAACAAACGATAGGTATCGTCTCCACCGATGGCACATAGAATCATGTCGATGCTATCATCAGAAAAGGCCTGCATCAAATCCTCTGCACGCGCCTCAGGATGGTCCTTGATAAAGTCTAAACCTTTTAGCGAATGGGGCAAAAAGATAGGATTGAGTCCCAAATCCTTGAGACGTTGGATACCCAAGTCAACTTCGTGTTTGACAAAGTTCTCTCCGATAATGCCACTAGACAAGCTCACGATACCAATAGTAGAAACCATATCTCATCCTCCTAGAAATTGATTGAGCTTATTTTATCACAAAAGATGAGAGAAAACTATAGGGATTAGAGTCAGAAGTGCTATTTGATATCAAGAAAGAAAAAAAAAGCAACCGCCGGTGCAGTTGCTTATTTTTTTTATTAGTAGCGTGATGGGCCCGCACTTGCACTTCGGATATTGAAACGTTTCTTGAGATAGAAGCGAAGGGCGAGAAGAGCTGCTCCTAGGATAGCCAAAGGCAGTGGAGCAAGGATTGGATTGAGAGCTGCTGGTAGGAAACTAGTTCCAAAGAAAACGGCTAACCAAAGGACCATAGAAGCCAGGATAACGAGCACAGATTTCCAGAAAGGAGGACGCTGGCTACGCTCCATATCGGGTCCATAATAGCGGTAGACAAAGTAGTACATAAAGTAAAAGGCAACTCCCCCAACAAGACCAACAAGCAAAAGGGTAATCAAGCCGTAGCCAATGGCTTGATTAGCTGAAAAGGCTGTCGTAACGGCACTAATCATTGCAAACAAACCAGTGATAAAAAGGGCTGAGTCCATAATCATGAGTTTTGGATCGTCATTTTCTTTTGGATGCTCTTTTTCATATTGCTCCTTGACAGTGAAGCTATGAGCCCAGTGAGTTGGAGCGCCATAGAGGGAACGAGCAGTCGTCCCTTTGGCTTGCTCTTCAAGGATTTTAGGAATGACTTCCTCAAAGATAGCCTTGATTTCAGCGTCTGTTTTTCCATCTTTGATAAATTGTTGGGTAGCGATGTGGATAAATTCTTGGTTTTTCTTAGTTAGTTTTTGTAAATCAATCTGAGACATAGGGATTCCTCTTAGAACCATTTTTTATGGATGAGATAGAGAGTGAGCGAGACACTCATAGCAAAGGCGATAAAGACGATTAACCAGAAGGCGTGTGGCTCGCCGTTTAGAGGGATTTCATTATCTTTAAAGTTCATCCCGTAGGCTGAGAAGATCATAGTTGGGACAGACATGACGATGGTCACGAGAGCCAGGGTCTTCATGATGTTGTTCTGGTTGTTGGAAATGATAGAGGCAAAGGTCTCTGTCATAGAGTGAAGGACGTTTCCATAGATATCTGCCATCTCGATGGCCTGTTGGGTTTCAATCAGAGTGTCTTCGAGTAGGTCTTCGTCCTCTAGGTATTTCTTGATATTGCTAGTTGCGCTAGTCAATTTCTTAATCACGCGCTCGTTCGTCTTAAGTGAGGCCTTGAAATAGACGATGGTCTTTTCCAATTCCATGAGCTCGATCAGTTCTTCGTTTCGAGTAGACTTGTGAAGTTGACTTTCGATTTGTTCGCTCTTACGGTCGATTGAACGAAGGGCTGTTAGGTAAAGCTCAGCGTTGCGGTAGAGAATCTGGAAGATAAAGCGCGAACGCATGAAGGTGTAAAAGTTACGCAGTCTACGGTTGATAAAGACATCGAGAACAGGGAGAGGTTCCAAGCAGGTAGTGATAATGGTTTCCTCTGTGATAATAATCCCCAGCGGAATCGTTACATAGTAGGTGCGATTGTTTCTCTCCTCTGTGATGGGGACGTCCACGATGATCAAAGTATACTCGTCTTCGATGGTAATACGGGACATTTCTTCCGCATCGAGCGGTGCTCGAAGGTCGGCAATGTCGATATCGAAGGCGTTGGCGATTTCCAGTGATTCATTTTGTGTAGGATTGACGAGATTGATCCAAGTACCCGGTTCAAGCGTGTCGATCTCTTTAAATTCAGTTGTTGTTGAGAGAAAAACTTGTTTCATATCCCCTGTCCTTTCCTACTATTCATTGATTCATTTTTTGCACCGTACTATTATACTATAAAAACAGCTTTTTGGGTAATAGAATTTCACATTTTTTGGTATAATGGAAAGCAATAATGGACTAGAAAGAACAAAGATGCAAGATAAAATTGTGATTCATGGGGCACGTGCCCATAACTTAAAAAATATAGATGTGGAGATTCCGCGAGACAAGCTGGTTGTTGTGACTGGTTTGTCAGGGTCTGGGAAATCCAGTCTGGCCTTTGATACCCTCTATGCGGAGGGACAACGTCGCTATGTGGAGAGTTTGTCAGCCTACGCTCGCCAGTTCTTGGGCAACATGGAAAAACCAGATGTGGATGCCATTGACGGTCTTAGCCCAGCTATTTCCATCGACCAGAAAACCACTAGTAAAAACCCACGCTCGACCGTTGGAACAACGACTGAAATCAATGACTATCTGCGTCTCCTCTACGCACGTGTGGGGACGCCTTACTGTATTAACGGGCATGGGGCAATCAAGGCCTCTTCTGTAGAGCAAATCGTGGATAAGGTCTTGGAATTGCCAGAACGCCAACGTCTGCAAATCTTAGCTCCTGTCATACGTAAGAAAAAAGGGCAACACAAGAGCGTCATTGAGAAGGTTCAGAAAGACGGCTATGTACGCGTCCGTGTGGATGGGGAAGTTTATGATGTGACCGAAGTGCCTGAGCTGTCTAAGAGTAAGCAACACAATATCGATGTCGTGGTTGACCGTATTGTCATCAAGGAGGGCATTCGTAGCCGTCTCTTTGACTCCATTGAGGCTGCCCTTCGTATCGCAGAAGGATATGTGATTATTGACACTATGGACGATTCTGAGTTGCTCTTCTCTGAGCACTATGCCTGTCCAGTTTGTGGTTTTACCGTACCAGAGTTAGAGCCTCGTCTCTTCTCCTTTAATGCTCCTTTTGGCTCATGCAGTGAGTGTGACGGTTTGGGCATCAAGCTGGAGGTGGATGTTGACTTGGTGGTTCCTGATGCCAGCAAAACTTTGCGTGAGGGAGCATTAGCACCTTGGAATCCTATCTCATCCAACTACTATCCAAATATGCTAGAGCAGGCCATGACAGCCTTTGGAGTAGATATGGATGAGCCTTTTGAGGAGTTATCAGAAGCGGATAAGAACTTGATTCTCTATGGTTCAGATGGCAAGGAATTCCATTTCCACTATGAAAATGAATTTGGCGGTGTGCGCGATATTGACATTCCTTTTGAAGGAGTGATTGGCAATATCAAGCGTCGTTACCATGAGACTAACAGTGACTACACCCGCACCCAGATGCGCCTCTACATGAATGAGCTAACCTGCGGAACTTGTCACGGCTACCGTCTCAATGACCAGGCCTTGTCTGTCCGTGTGGGTGGGGAGCAAGGACCACATATCGGTGAAATCTCAGATTTGTCTATCGCAGACCATTTGGGATTAGTGAGCCAGCTGACCCTGTCTGAAAATGAAGCCATTATTGCTCGTCCTATCCTCAAGGAAATCAAGGATCGCTTGACCTTCCTCAATAATGTGGGACTCAACTATTTGACTCTGTCA
>CAJPSM010000071.1 GCA_905373305.1 uncultured Streptococcus sp.
GTGCGAACTCTTTCACTTGGGCAACGGATGCGGGCGGACATTGCGGCTTCCTTGCTTCACAATCCCAAGGTTCTCTTTTTAGATGAACCGACCATTGGTTTGGATGTGTCGGTCAAGGACAACATTCGTCGGGCCATTACCCAAATCAATCAGGAGGAAGAAACAACCATTCTCTTGACCACTCATGACCTGAGTGATATTGAGCAACTTTGTGATCGGATTTTTATGATTGATAAGGGGCAAGAGATTTTTGATGGAACGGTTAGCCAGCTCAAGGAAACCTTTGGCAAGATGAAGACTCTTTCTTTTGAACTGGTGCCAGGGCAAAGTCATCTCGTTTCTCACTATGAAGGCTTGCCTGATATGACCATTGATAGACAAGGAAATAGCCTCAATATTGAATTTGATAGTTCCCGCTACCAGTCGGCTGATATTATCAAGCAAACCTTGTCTGATTTTGAGATTCGCGATTTGAAGATGATGGATACGGATATTGAGGATATTATCCGTCGCTTCTACCGAAAGGAGCTCTAAGATGGTCAAATTGTGGAGACGTTATAAACCCTTTATCAATGCGGGCATTCAGGAGTTGATTACCTATCGAGTCAACTTTATTCTCTATCGGATTGGTGATGTAATGGGAGCTTTTGTCGCTTTCTATCTCTGGAAGGCGGTCTTTGATTCCTCGCAAGAGTCTTTGATTCAGGGCTTCAGCATGGCAGATATTACCCTCTACATTATCATGAGTTTTGTGACTAATCTTTTGACCAGGTCAGATAGCTCTTTTATGATTGGGGAGGAGGTCAAGGATGGTTCCATTATCATGCGCTTGTTGAGACCAGTGCATTTTGCGGCCTCTTATCTCTTTACCGAACTTGGTTCCAAGTGGTTGATTTTTATCAGTGTCGGACTTCCATTTTTAAGTGTCATTGTGTTGATGAAAATTTTATCAGGGCAAGGGATTTTGGAAGTGCTGGGATTAACCATCCTATATCTCTTTAGTTTGACCCTAGCCTACCTAATTAACTTTTTCTTTAATATCTGCTTTGGATTTTCAGCCTTTGTATTTAAAAATCTATGGGGTTCCAATCTACTCAAGACTTCCATAGTTGCCTTTATGTCTGGAAGTCTAATTCCCTTGGCTTTCTTTCCTAAGGTCGTTTCAGATATCCTGTCCTTCTTGCCTTTTTCATCCTTGATTTACACTCCAGTTATGATCATAGTTGGGAAATACGATGCCAGTCAGATTCTTCAGGCGCTTTTGCTACAGTTTTTCTGGCTCTTAGTGATGGTGGGCTTGTCTCAGTTGATTTGGAAACGGGTTCAGTCATTCATCACCATTCAAGGAGGTTAGTATGAAAAAATATCAACGCATGCATCTGATTTTTATCAGACAATACATCAAACAAATCATGGAATACAAGGTTGATTTTGTGGTTGGTGTTTTAGGTGTTTTCCTGACCCAAGGCTTGAACCTCTTGTTTCTCAATGTCATCTTTCAACATATTCCATCCCTAGAAGGCTGGACTTTTCAAGAGATAGCTTTTATTTATGGTTTTTCCTTGATTCCCAAGGGTCTGGACCATCTCTTTTTTGACAATCTCTGGGCACTAGGGCAACGCTTGGTGAGAAAAGGTGAGTTTGACAAGTATCTGACTCGTCCTATCAATCCTCTCTTTCACATCCTAGTCGAGACCTTTCAGATTGATGCCTTGGGGGAACTATTGGTCGGAGGTATTCTGCTAGCGGCAACGGTGAGCAGCATTGCCTGGAGCCTTCCTAAATTCCTGCTTTTCCTAGTCTGTATACCCTTTGCGACCTTGATCTATACTTCCTTGAAAATCGCGACTGCCAGTATCGCTTTTTGGACCAAGCAGTCAGGAGCTATGATCTACATTTTCTATATGTTCAATGATTTTGCCAAGTATCCAATTTCCATTTACAATTCTCTTCTTCGTTGGTTGATAAGTTTTATCGTGCCTTTCGCCTTTACGGCTTATTATCCTGCTAGCTATTTCTTGCAGGACAAGGATGGGCTCTTTAACATTGGTGGTTTGATTCTAATTTCCCTTGTCTTTTTTGTCATTTCTTTGAAACTATGGGACAGGGGCTTAGACGCTTACGAAAGTGCGGGTTCGTAAGAGGAAGAAACTCAAAGCCTTGTCTCAGGACAGGCTTTTTCTAATGGAGATAAAAATTTCTTGACATCTATTCTCAGAGTGCTATACTAAAAGAGTAATCGCCGATTTAGCTCAGCTGGTAGAGCAACGCACTCGTAACGCGTAGGTCACAGGTTCGATCCCTGCAATCGGCAGAATGAAGAAGTCCATTAGGGCTTCTTTTCTTTTGTCAGGGATATTCAACCACTTAGACTGAGATACAGACCAGATAGGCAAAAGGGCTTGTTCCTGAAAAAATCCTCTGCTATAATGATTTTCGTAAGGGACGTGAGCGTTAATGTCAGACAACTCAAGTTCCTAAAAAAGAAATTGGAGACAAAAAATGAAAAAATTATTGGGGATCGTATTTTTAGTAGCAGCAGCGACAGTATTGTATTTCGGTTCTGTTGGATGGCCAAGTTTGGATGTCAACCTCTGGTCACTCATCCCGGTAGGATTGTTCCTCTATTTCACTCTAGAAAATCTTTTGAAAAAAGACTATAAGGCTAGTCTTGTGTGCCTAATCATTGCCTTTATCATTGCAAATGCTATTTTGGATCTTTTGCCAATTTCAAGTGGTTTGGTAATTGGTGCCGGTGTGCTAGCTTGTGTAGGACTCGACTACCTCTTTCCTGATAAAGATAAAAAAGAAGACAAATAGAAAAGTCTCGAGATTTCTCGAGACTTTATTGTTATTTACCAGCGTAATATTTTTGGATGCCTTTCACAATACCTGCGACTAGTCTATCTTGGTATTGATCATCACGAATACGTTGATTCTCAGTGAAATTATCCATATATCCAAGCTCCAGTAGGACGGCTGGTTTAGCTGTTTCGCGTAGTACGGCAAAGCTGCTTTCCAATAAACCAGCATCTTTGGCCCCTGTTTCTGCTAGAAGAGAGGAGTGGATAGCAGCAGCAAGGCGTTTGCTTTCACTCATACGATCAGGGTGGTTGTGCCAGTATTTATTAATCTTGCTTGGATAATCAGGTTCATCACTATAGGAGTAGGTTTGAATACCGCTCGCTTTTGAGTGAATGTTTCCAGTAGCATTGAAATGGATACTGATAAAGATATCAGAGTTGGTTTTATTTACCATTCTTGAACGCTCAGTCTTAAAATCAACATCGATATCACTGTCACGTGATGTGAGGACAGTATAACCTAATTCTTCCAGTTTTTTACGCAGTTTGCGATAGATTTGCATGTTGAGATCTTTTTCAGCGACATTGTAGTAAAAGGCGCCGGAATCTTGACCACCATGCCCAGGATCTAGGAAGATGGTGTTACTGTATTGGCCTTTTACAAATCCACCCTCAGTTGAAACTTCAGAAATCCATTGGCCGTATTTTTGGAACAAATGTTCCTTTCCATCTATCTTGTAGGTTCCTGAAACATAATGGCCACTATCGTCCAAATAGTAACGAGCCTTGTAATAGTCGTCGTAAATCCACTCATTCTTGGCCATATAGCCACCAGACTTGAGATAGTAGGCTCCAATCCATTCACGAGCTGCATAAGTCCCATTCGCTTTTAGATAGAACCAACTGTTGTAGGCCTTATCAAAGATCCACTCTTTTTCAGCCATGGCTCCACTAGATTTGAGGTAGTAGCTTCCTTTCCATTTATTGGAAAGCATGACTCCATTTTGTTCAAAAGCATACCAAGTTCCCTTGATTTTCTCCCATTTGTCTTGGGTATATTTCCCATATTCATCAGCGTAATACCAATTTTGATCAATCTTCACCCAAGAGTTTTCCGCCATAGCCCCGCTACTGCCGAGCAGGTAGGCATCAACGGTCGTTTTGCTGAGCATCACGCCGTTTTTGTCAAAATAATACCAAGAACCGTTTACTTTTTCCCATTTGTCTTGCGAGATTCTGCCAGATGGTGTGACATAATACCAATTTTGGTCAACCTTCACCCAGCCACTATCCGCCATAGCTCCACTTTTAGTGAGAAGGTAGCCATCAACGATTGTCTGACTGAGCATGACGCCATCTTTGTCGAAGTAGTACCAAACTCCTCCGATTTTTTTCCATTTTTGCTGGATGATTTTTCCAGACTCACTGGCGTAGTACCATTTCCCTTCAAGAGCCACCCAACTATTTTCTACCATGACCCCGTCTTTATTGAGAACATAGCCATCAAAGATAGTATCACTGAGTCGATTTCCCTCTTGGTCAAAATAGTACCACTTATCTTGAATTTTTTTCCATTTGAGGACGGGCTGATTGTTTTCATAGAAACGCCACTGCTTGTTTTCTTCCTGCCATCCTTCTTTTTTAGGGGCTTCTTCTTTTGACTTGTCTTTTGGAAGTGTTGCAACCTCCTCTTCAGTTTTGGTTGAAAGATCTTTCTTATCTTCCTTAGAGTTACTTTGTTCGGTGGTAACAGGAGGATTAGCATTGCTTTCCTCTGCGTAGATAGGCGTTTGGGTCAATCCTGCCATTGACAGCATCAGAGCACTGGTAAGTAATATCTTTTTCACTTTCTATTCCTAACTTTTTCTTTTTCACTTTTTTCTTTTTCCAATTTATCAACTATCAAACTGAACTTCTTCTAGTAGATACTCGATAAAGCGTTCGCCCATCTTGGATAGGCTGGTTTTTTCATGTTGGATATAGACTAGTTCAATGGGATCGTCTATGTCCAGTGGAATGGAAACGATATTGTCTCCGTTGAGATTGCTGTTCAAAATCCCTGTCGCAATGGTATAACCATCCAAACCAATCAAGAGATTAAAGAGGGTGGCACGGTCGCTGACCACGATGGATTTCTTGTGGTATTCCTGCGAGAGAATCTCTTCAGAGAAGTAGAAGGAGTTGTGAGTCCCTTGGTCATAACTAAGGTAAGGGAAGTTCTCCAAGTCCTCTAGTTTTACCTTATCTTTCTTTGCCAGAGGGTTGGTTTTGCTGACGAAGATATGGGGCTGGGCTGTAAAGAGATGGTGGGCCAAGAGGTGGTTGTCATCCAGCATTTTCGTTAAAACATCACGGTTGTAGCTGTTTAAGAAGAGGACACCGACTTCACTACGGAAGTTCTTGACATCGTCGATAATCTCCCAAGTCCGAGTTTCACGAAGGAAAAGCTCGTATTTTTCCATATCACTTTTCTTAAGTAGCGATACAAAGGCATTGACCACAAAGGCATAGTGTTGAGACGAAACGCTAAAGAGTTCGCGGTGGGCGACAGGGTTTTTATAGCGTTCCTCCAGAAGCTGGGTTTGCTCGACAACTTGACGGGCATAGGAGAGAAACTCCATCCCATCACGGGTCAAGGTAATACCCTTGGGATTGCGGATAAAGATTTCAATACCCATTTCATTTTCCAAGTCTCGAACGGCATTAGACAGACTGGGTTGGGTGATAAAGAGTTGCTTGGCTGCTTCATTCATAGAGCCAGTTTCGACGATTTTGATAATATAGTGTAATTGTTGAATTCTCATGCTTTTATTGTACCACACTTGCGGAAGAATGGGCAATGAAGACGAAGGAAATCGGGGAAAAGAGCCGATCCAGTATTGAAAAAAAGTCTAAAATCTGTTAGAATGAAAGCTATGAAAACATTCTATGATGTGCAGCAATTTCTCAAACAGTTTGGCATTATTGTCTATGTGGGGAAGCGCTTGTATGATATTGAACTGATGAAGCTTGAACTCTCTCGGATCTATGATGCGGGTCTGATGGACAAGCTAGACTATCTAGAGGCGGAAGCTGTTCTTCGTAGAGAGCACAAGATAGAATTAGACTATTTAGAGAAAAATGGAGATATGAACTTATGACAATTTGGATTGTTTGGGGAATCGTACTAGCAATGGCGGCATGGATGGGGTATAACTACCTTCGTATTCGTCGTGCGGCTAAGATTGTAGACAATGCAGAATTTGAAGCCTTGATTCGGAAAGGGCAGTTGATTGATGTCCGTGAACCAGCAGAGTTTCACAGAAAACATATCCTCGGTGCGCGCAATATTCCTTCAAATCAGTTGAAGTCAAGCCTTGCAGCCCTTCGCAAGGATAAACCAGTCCTTCTCTATGAAAACCAACGCGGACAACGAGTGACTAATGCAGCCCTCTATCTGAAAAAGCAAGGTTTCTCTGAGATTTATATCCTATCCTATGGCTTGGATTCTTGGAATGGTAAGGTCAAGACTAGCTAATGTTCTATTAAAAGCTGTCGAATGATAGATAAAGCTAGTATTTTAAGGTATCATCATTTATATTAAACATAAGGAGACTTTA
Organism: uncultured Streptococcus sp.; assembly: GCA_905373305.1. Classification (GTDB taxonomy): domain Bacteria; phylum Bacillota; class Bacilli; order Lactobacillales; family Streptococcaceae; genus Streptococcus. The sequence continues at coordinate 6,404 of CAJPSM010000071.1, forward strand.
TATATGAATTCACAACAAAAGAAAAAACACTCACTTGTTTTAGGTATCCTATCTATTGTGCTCGGTTTGTTATCTCCAATTGTAGGTCTGGTTTTGGGGATCGTAGGATTGGTCTTGGCTATTTCATATCAAAAAGAGTCACAATTAGACTATAAAACAGAAAAAATTCTCAATATCGTAGGACTTGTGGTTTCTGTACTTAATTGGATTCTAGCTATCGCGATATTTTTTAGATAAGTAAAAACAAAAAAAGCTTTAAACCATTGAACTGCACCCCAAAAGTTAGACAGAAAAAATCTAACTTTTGGGGTGTTTTTA
>CAJPSM010000072.1 GCA_905373305.1 uncultured Streptococcus sp.
CGTATTCTTTCAAATCTAACATATATCTAGTATAACATAGAAGCTTCTAACTGTCTTTGTCTTAGCGCTAAAAATCCTCTTCCCAAGGGAAAGAGGATTATATATTATTGATGAACCGCTTGAGCTGCAGTAATTAGTGTAAGATTGTATACGTCATCTGAGCTACATCCACGTGAAAGGTCATTAACTGGCTTATTCAAACCTTGTAAAACAGGACCTACAGCCGAGAAACCACCGAGACGTTCTGCAATCTTGTAACCGATATTTCCAGCTTCTATACTTGGGAAGATGAATACAGTTGCTTGTCCAGCTACTTTACTTCCTGGAGCTTTCAAAGCTGCCGTTTCAGGGTGGAAAGCAGCGTCAAATTGCAATTCCCCATCGATTTCAAGATCTGGACGTAGTTCGTGCGCACGTTGTGTAGCTGCTACTACCTTATCAACGTTCTCACCAAAACCAGAACCTTTACTTGAATAGCTCAACATAGCAATTTTGGGTTCGATACCAAACATTTTCGCAGTGATTGCTGAGTTAATAGCAATTTCAGCTAAGTCATCTGCATCAGGATTAATGTTGATCGCACAGTCTCCGAAAAGATAACGTTCTGAACCACGAGTCATCAAGAAGGCACCTGAAGTACGAGTAACATTAGGACGAGTTTTAATGATTTGAAGGGCTGGACGAACTGTTGCAGCAGTTGAGTGAAGTGCACCTGAAACCATACCGTCAACCAAGCCCATATATACTAGCATTACACCAAAGTAGTTAACGTCTTCACGCAAGAGTCTACCAGCTTCTTCTTCTGATATCTTACCGTTACGACGTTCAACGAGCGCAGCAACCATTTCGTCAAACTTAGCGTAGTGATCAGGGTCGATAACTTCGTAACCTTCAGTAATCCCTTCGATTTCAAGGTAGATTTTGATTTTTTCAGGTTTACCAAGCAATACTGGGATGACATCTGTTTCTTTAACCAAACGTTTTGTCGCTTGAAGGATACGAGGTTCTTTCCCTTCAGGGAGAACGATGCGTACATTTTTACCAACCAGGTTGGCTTTGAGACTTTCAAAAACTTCCATGAGTTTTCTCCTTTAAGATAATTAATTATACTCAAAATAGATTTTAAAGAGTATTAGTTGATAACTGAATAATAAGATTGTTAAAATCATCTGGCAAAGGGCTTTCCAGCTCCAGCTGACGCCCTAAGAAGGGATGATAAAAGGATAAGGAATGGCAATGCAGGGCCTGGCGTTGAATACCATCTTCTAGGCTGCCACCATAGAGGTCATCTCCCAACAAGGGGAAGCCAATATGAGAAAAATGGACTCGGATCTGATGAGTTCGTCCAGTATGCAGGCGAATATCGACCAAGTGAATGTCTCCATAAGACGCTACAACCTTGTAAGATGTATGGGCGTATTTTCCACCTTTGGCTACCCGTCTCGTGATAATGGAGTCTTCATCACGTGCAATCGGGGCGATAATCTCCCCTTCTGGCTCCAAAATTCCATTGCCCTTAACCAAAGCGAAATAACGTTTTTCGATAGACTTTCGTTGCAGTTGCTTGTCTAATCGTGCATGAGCATAACCGTGCTTAGCAAAGAGCATCAAACCAGATGTATCTCTATCAAGTCTGGTCACGATATGAACCTGCTGGTTTTCGTATTCCCTCTTGACATAGTAGCCTTTGATAAAATTCGCAATGGTATTGGAATGATTGACACTGGGAATGGATGCTATTCCATAAGGTTTATTCAAAACCAGAAAATGGTCATCCTCATACAAGATATCTAGAGGACGATCAATGGCTTCAAGAGTTTCAAAGCCTTCCTCTGCTGGAATATCAATGGTAACCCTGTCTCCAATATCTAAGAGATAAGTCGCATTTTGAGGTTGATCATTGACCAGGATAGCCCCACCTCGAAACTTTATCTTAGCCAAAAGTCCTTTAGAAACCTCGTGTTTCTTAAGAAAGGTTTTGACTTTGACATGTTCATCTGCGATAAATTCAAACCTCATTCGTCCACCTCGCCGATGAAGGCATCTTTGACGCGATTCCAGAAACTAGTGTGACTTGGCGTCGCTACGAAATGAATCTTATGATGATCAATTTGGTACTCAATCCGTTCGATGTTACGGAAAGAATAGACGCTGTTATCGACTGATATCGTGTGATAGTCATTACGAGTCGGTAAGAGTTCAATCTTATCTTTTTTGGGAATAATGATTGATGATCCCAGAGTGCGATAAACTCGGTTATTGAGACTCGCTATTTCTGTCAACTGCAAGGCCTCAATGGTAGGATGCAACACAGCTCCCCCCAAGGACTTGTTATAGGCAGTGCTTCCAGTAGGCGTTGAAACAGTCACACCATCTCCACGAAAGCGTTCAAATGGAACGTGATTAATAATGATATCCGCAACCATGGTGCGATCCGATCGACGAATGCTGGCTTCGTTTAATGCACGGAAGGTCTTAACTTCTCCGTTTTCAAGTGTCACCTTGACATTCAAAACAGGATAGGAAACCTTGGCACCAGTATCCAGTTGGAGATTGGTAACCAACTGATCCAACTCAAAATCGCGATAATCTGTGTAAAATCCCAAGTGTCCAGTATGTACGCCAATAAATCGAACTTTATCTAACTGATTCTCATACTTATGAAATGCAGACAAAAGCATCCCATCTCCGCCAATCGAAATGACGATGTCGGGATTTGTATCATTAATTATAAAATGATGTTTTTTGAGTTTTTCCCTCAGTTTATGTAAAACTTTCTGACTCTGCGGCTTTCTATTAGCTATGAGGTCAACTCGCTTACCTGTATTCTTCATCTGTATCGTCACTATTTCCTACACCGTCGTTTAGTTTTCTACTCAAAGGATCAAAGAGAGCCTGCGCTTCCTGAATGTCATCTCGAATCTTCCCCATTTCTTCATCTAGTTGATGAGCAATTTTGGCCGTGATTTCTAGTCTTTTTTTGATTTCTTCTGGGAAATCCCCCTGATACTTATAATTGAGCGAATGCTCAATCGTAGCCCAGAAATTCATTGCTAAAGTCCGTATTTGAATTTCCGCCAAAATCGTCTTAACACCACTGATGGTGTCAACTGTATACTCTACCACCACATGATAGGAGCGATAGCCCGAAGCCTTCCGATGCGTGATGTAGTCACGTTCCTGTACTACTCTCATATCATGGCGTTTGCGTAAAATCGCAACAACTTCCTGAACATCATCGACGAACTGCACCATGACCCGCAAACCCGCGATATCCTGTAAGTCATGTTCCAAAGTATCGTAGCCAATCCCTCTGCGATTCATTTTTTCCTTAATACTTTCAATCGGTTTCACCCGTCCAGTAACAAACTCAATCGGAGAGTGCTTGTTTTGTTTACGAAACTGTTTGCGAATCCCACGAAGTTTAATCTTCAATTCACCAACAGCTTGAATGTAAGGATCTAAAAATTCTTCCCATTCTAAGGTCATATTTTCTCCCTTTTGGTATGTGATTGTGTTGTTGAAAATTTTTGATTTTTTCACTACAATCATATACAATATATACATTGTCCATTATACCATAAATCGCTTTCAAAGATAAAAAAAAGGTTAGAAAAATGAAACATTTAGAAATTGAACTGAAAACACTACTGAAAAAAGAGGAATATGATCATCTAAAAGAACAGTTTTCCCATATCCAACCCGTCCTACAGAAAAACTACTACATTGATACACCTGATTTCCAATTGCGTGAAAAAAAGCTTGCCATGCGCATTCGCACCTTTTCAGATTGGGCGGAGTTGACCTTGAAAGTTCCTCAAACTATTGGCAATATGGAATACAATCAAAAAATGACTCTTCCAGAAGCTGAACAATATTTAGAAAAACAGATCCTACCTCAAGGGATGGTTATGGAGAAACTTGCTGAGATTGGCATTGAAAGTCATGACTGGTTTGTTCTGGGTTGTCTTGCAACTATTCGTTACGAAATGGAAACGTCGATTGGTCTAATGGCACTAGATGAAAGTCACTACTTTGATCATACAGACTACGAACTGGAGCTAGAAGTCACTGATCACGAGAAAGGAAAACGAGATTTTCAGCAATTTCTTTCAGAAAATGGTATCACTTACCAAAAAGCTCCTTCAAAATTAATTCGTTTTATTAAAAGCATGAAAAAATGCTGAAATAATCTCCATTTTTTGGTAGAATAATGGAGATAAAATATTTAGAGTTTACAGAGGACGGTCTATAATGTCAGATAGAAACAACATGAAACTTTTTGCACTTAATTCCAATCATGAAATTGCACAAAAAATCGCGGAAACAGTTGGGGTACCTCTCGGAAAATTATCTTCTCGCCAATTTTCTGATGGTGAAATCCAGGTCAACATTGAAGAAAGTGTCCGTGGTTACGATGTCTACATCATCCAATCAACCAGCTACCCTGTTAGCAACCACTTGATGGAGTTGTTAATCATGGTTGATGCTTGTGTACGTGCAAGTGCTCATAGTATAAACGTTGTCCTTCCTTACTTTGGTTATGCTCGTCAGGATCGTATCGCTTCTTCTCGCGAACCCCTCACTGCAAAACTGGTTGCAAATATGCTTGTCAAGGCCGGTGTAAGTCGTGTTCTAACGCTTGACCTCCACGCTGTTCAGGTTCAAGGTTTCTTTGACATTCCAGTAGATAACCTCTATACAATTCCTCTCTTTGCTAAACACTACAGCGATAAAGGGTTGCTGGGATCAGATGTCGTTGTTGTTAGTCCAAAAAACTCTGGTGTCAAACGTGCCCGTAGCTTAGCTGAATATTTAGATGCCCCAATCGCGATCATTGACTATGCTCAAGACGATTCAGAGCGTAGCCAAGGCTATATCATCGGTGATGTTGAAGGCAAGAAGGCCATCTTGATTGATGATATCCTAAATACTGGACGTACTTTTTCAGAAGCAGCAAAAATCGTCGAACGCGGAGGTGCTACTGAGATCTATGCCGTATCTAGTCACGGACTATTTGTAGAAGGAGCTGCTGAACTTCTAGACGCGACTAACATTAAAGAAATCCTTGTGACAGACTCTGTAGCAACCAAAGAAAGAACTCCAGAAAATGTATGTTATATCACCGCTAGCGAATTGATTGGTGATGCCATCGTCCGTATCCACGAAAGAAAACCAGTTAGCCCACTCTTTGCATATAATAAAAAGGAATAAGGTGATTCTTTGATTTATTTAGACAATGCTGCTACTACTCCAATGTCAACAGTAGCTCTCGCAGAAATGACCAAGGTCATGCAGGAAACCCATGGGAATCCTTCAAGTATTCACGGTCATGGTCGCCATGCTGGCAAACTGCTCCGTGAAGCCCGTCAGGAGTTAGCTCACTTACTAGGAACCAAGCCCCAACATATCTTTTTCACATCTGGAGGGACAGAAAGTAACAATACAGCTATTATCGGCTATTGTCTCCGCCATCAAGAAAGAGGAAAACATATCATCACGACAGCTATTGAGCACCATTCTGTCCTTGAAACTATCGATTATCTTGTTCAACATTTTGGCTTTGAAGCTACCATCATCCAACCAGTAAATCAAGAGATTACAGCGGGGCAGATTCAAGAAGCTTTACGTGACGATACCATTCTCGTTTCAACTATGTATGCTAATAATGAGACGGGTGGTCTCTTACCTATCGCTGAGATTGGACAGGTTTTAAAAGACCATCCTACTGCTTATCATGTTGATGCTGTTCAAGCTATCGGAAAAATCCCTATCCATCCAGAAGAATTAGGAATTGATTTCCTCAGTGCTTCTGCTCACAAGTTCCATGGACCAAAAGGAATCGGCTTTCTTTATGCATCTTCCGCGGACTTTGATTCCTACCTTCACGGTGGAGACCAAGAACAAAAGAAACGGGCTGGAACAGAAAATCTCGCTGCCATTGTAGGCATGGTTGCTGCTCTCAAAGAAGACTTGGATCATCAAGCCGAGCATTACCAAAAACTAGAGGGATTAAAAACTGCTTTTCTAGAAGAGATTGAAGATTTGGACTATTATCTTAATGAAGGTCAAGAACAACTGCCTTATGTTTTCAATATCGGTTTCCCTGGTCAAAAAAATGATTTGCTCTTGCTCCGATTAGACCTTGAAGGAATTTCAATTTCAACTGGTTCAGCCTGTACTGCTGGTATTGTGCAGACCAGTCATGTACTCGAAGCTTTCTATGGGCCCGATTCCCATCGTTTAAAAGAGTCTGTCCGTATCAGTCTTTCTCCTCTTAATACCGAGAAAGAACTGAAACAACTGGCACAAACCTTAAAAAATATTATTGGAGATTAACCTAATGGCATTCGAAAAAACCATTAAACTACAAAACTGCCGCTACGACTATACACTTAGCCCAACTGTCAAAAAGTTCACACTGAAAGATAATACTTTCTTTGAAACAAAAGTTGGAAACTACGAACTGACTCGTCTTCTTGAGAAAGTACCGAACAGCGGTGAAGGATTCAAGCTAAAGATCATCATCAACAAAGACCTTACAGGTGCTAAACTCAACATCACTGACAAGTCAGGCCTTCGTTTGGTGAATATCTTTAAATCAGAAGATCACCATATTCACCAAGAAAAATTCTACTTTCTCATGGACAGCCTTGTAGAACGCGGAATCTTCACAAAAGAAGAAAGAT
>CAJPSM010000073.1 GCA_905373305.1 uncultured Streptococcus sp.
AAAATCTTGCTCCTTCCAAAGGATCCAAACGATGATAAGAACATCATCCTTGAAATCCGTGGAGCAGCTGGTGGTGACGAAGCGGCACTTTTCGCCGGAGACCTTCTAACTATGTACCAAAAGTATGCTGAAGCCCAAGGCTGGCGCTTTGAAGTTATGGAAGCATCTATGAACGGTGTCGGTGGTTTCAAAGAAGTGGTTGCCATGGTTTCAGGTCAGTCAGTTTACTCTAAGCTTAAGTACGAGTCAGGTGCCCACCGTGTGCAACGTGTCCCTGTGACAGAAAGCCAAGGCCGTGTACATACTTCGACAGCGACTGTCCTTGTCATGCCTGAAGTAGAAGAAGTGGAATACGATATTGATCCAAAAGACCTTCGTGTGGACATCTACCACGCATCTGGTGCTGGTGGACAGAACGTCAATAAGGTTGCGACAGCCGTTCGTATCGTTCACTTGCCAACCAATATCAAGGTTGAAATGCAGGAAGAACGTACCCAGCAGAAAAACCGTGAAAAGGCCATGAAAATCATCCGTGCGCGTGTGGCTGACCACTTTGCTCAGATTGCACAAGACGAACAAGACGCTGAGCGTAAGTCAACAATCGGTACTGGTGACCGTTCAGAGCGAATTCGTACTTATAACTTCCCACAAAACCGTGTCACAGACCACCGTATTGGCTTGACTCTTCAAAAACTAGATACGATTTTGTCTGGTAAACTAGATGAAGTTGTGGATGCCTTGGTTCTTTATGACCAAACACAGAAATTAGAAGAATTAAACAAATAATGAAATTAGCTCAATTATTCTCAGATTTTGAAGAAGAGTTGATAAGACAAGGAGAGGAAGCTGAAAGCCTCTCTTTTGTCTATCGTAGCCTGAAAAATCAATCCTTTACAGACTTCGTCTTTGCCCTCCAGCAAGAGGTAGACGAGGAAGAAAAACAATTTGTAGAAGAGATTTACCAGCAGTTAGCAGCTCATAAACCTGCCCAGTATATCATTGGCTATGCAGATTTCTTTGGTATGCAGTTAACGGTTGATGAGCGAGTCTTAATTCCCCGACCTGAAACAGAGGAGTTGGTGGAGCTTATCTTGGCAGAAAATCCTGAAGAATATCTCAAGGTCTTGGATATCGGTACGGGAAGTGGTGCCATCGCCCTTGCTTTAGCAAAGAATCGTCCAGACTGGTCTGTGACAGCAGTTGATATTTCACAGGATGCACTAGATTTGGCAACTGAAAACGCTAAAGTTCAGAATTTCCAGATATTTTTTAAAAAATCTGATTGTTTTGCAGAAATTTCTGAAAAATATGATATAATTGTATCCAATCCACCCTATATCTCTCGTGAAGATGAGTCAGAGGTCGGTTTGAATGTTTTGTATTCAGAACCTCATCTAGCTCTCTTTGCAGATGAGGTTGGCCTAGCTATTTACCGCAGAATTGCGGAAGATGCAAAAGACTATCTCAAAGATGGTGGTAAGATTTACCTTGAAATTGGATACAAGCAAGGTCAAAGTGTTCCTGCGCTTTTTAGGAAACATCTTCCTGAAAAACGAGTACGAACACTCAAGGACCAATTTGGTCAAGATAGGATGGTTGTAGCTGATGATGGACAGGATTAGACAAGAGTTGGAAAAAGGCGGAGCTGTTGTTCTTCCTACTGAGACAGTTTACGGCCTCTTTGCTAAGGCCTTAGACGAAAAAGCAGTCGACCATGTTTACCAGCTCAAACGTCGTCCTAGAGACAAGGCGCTCAATCTTAATGTCGCTTCTCTAGAGGACATCTTGCACTTTTCAAAGAATCAGCCAACTTATCTACAAAAAATTGTAGAGGCCTTTTTACCGGGTCCCTTGACCATTATCCTCGAAGCCAATGACCGAGTTCCCTATTGGGTCAACTCTGGTCTTTCAACGGTGGGATTTCGGATGCCGAATCACCCCATTACACTGGATTTGATTCGAGAGACAGGTCCTTTGATTGGGCCATCTGCCAATATTTCAGGTCAGGCGAGTGGAGTGACCTTTGCTCAAATTCTAGAGGATTTTGACCAAGAGGTTTTGGGTCTGGAGGACGATGCTTTTCTAACTGGACTGGATTCGACCATTTTGGATCTGTCTGGAGACAAGGTGAAAATCTTACGCCAAGGGGCGATCAAGCGTGAAGATATTCTTGCTCAGTTGCCAGAGATTTCTTTTGAGGAGAAATGAGATGCTTAGAGATTTGCAAGAAACAGATGTGAAAGCTATATGTGACATCAACCAAGAAGTCTTGGGCTATTCTTTTAGTCCAGAGAACACAGCTAGTCAACTAGCTAGACTGTCTCAGGATTCACATCATTTCCTACTTGGCTATGAGGATGAAGCCAGCCATGTCCTACTTGGATATGTCCACGCTGAGGTCTATGAATCTCTTTATTCCAAAGCAGGATTTAACATCTTAGGCTTAGCGGTTTCACCGCAAGCACAAGGGCAAGGTATCGGTAAAAGCTTACTGCAAGGGTTGGATCAAGAAGCAAAAAGACGGGGCTATGGGTTTATCCGCTTAAACTCTGCCGATCATCGTCTGGGTGCTCATGCATTTTATGAAAAAGTTGGTTATACTTGTGATAAAGTGCAAAAACGGTTTATTCGCATCTTTTAGTTTATTTTGTAAAAACAAACTAAAGGACCAGTCACACTATAAAGGAGAAGACCTATGATTTTTGACAAAGACGATTTTAAAGCATACGATGCTGATCTCTGGAATGCTATTGCCAAAGAAGAAGAACGCCAACAAAACAACATTGAGTTGATTGCTTCGGAAAACGTTGTTTCCAAGGCTGTAATGGCTGCTCAAGGGTCTATCTTGACCAACAAATATGCCGAGGGTTACCCAGGACGCCGTTATTATGGTGGAACAGATGTGGTAGACGTAGTAGAGACTCTAGCTATTGAACGCGCGAAAGAAATTTTCGGTGCTAAATTTGCCAATGTCCAACCACACTCAGGAAGCCAAGCCAACTGCGCGGCTTACATGGCCTTGATTGAGCCAGGAGATACCGTAATGGGGATGGATTTGGCAGCAGGTGGTCACTTGACCCACGGAGCTCCTGTCAGCTTTTCTGGTCAAACCTACAACTTTGTTTCTTATAGTGTGGATCCTGAAACAGAACTTTTGGACTTTGACGCTATCTTGAAACAAGCCCAAGAAGTAAAACCAAAACTAATCGTAGCAGGTGCTTCAGCCTATTCTCAAATTATCGACTTTTCAAAATTCCGTGAAATTGCTGATGCTGTTGGGGCTAAGCTCATGGTAGATATGGCCCATATCGCTGGTTTGGTTGCGGCTGGTCTACATCCGAGTCCAGTTCCATACGCTCATATCACCACAACAACGACCCACAAAACCCTTCGTGGACCACGTGGTGGTTTGATTTTGACCAATGATGAAGACCTAGCTAAGAAAATCAACTCAGCTATTTTCCCTGGTATTCAAGGTGGTCCTTTGGAGCATGTTGTCGCTGCTAAAGCTGTTTCCTTCAAAGAGGTTTTGGATCCAGCCTTCAAGGAATATGCTGCTAATGTTATCAAAAATAGTAAGGCTATGGTTGAAGTCTTTTTGCGAGACCCTGATTTCCGTATCATTTCTGGTGGGACTGAAAATCACCTCTTCCTTGTTGATGTTACTAAGGTTGTAGAAAACGGAAAAGTTGCTCAAAACTTGCTGGATGAAGTTAATATTACCCTAAATAAAAACTCAATTCCATACGAAACCTTGTCACCATTCAAGACAAGTGGTATTCGTATCGGATCTGCAGCCATCACTGCACGTGGATTTGGTGAAGAAGAAAGTCGCAAAGTGGCTGAACTCATCATTAAAACCCTTAAGAATGCAGAAAATGAGGATGTCTTAGAAGAAGTGAGAAGCGCAGTCAAAGAATTGACAGATGCCTTCCCATTATACGAGGACTAAAACTTTTATGGACATTTATATTAAGAAAGCCATTATCCATCAGTTCAGCCCAGATGATACTGAGTTGTTTCTAGCGGATAAGTTTCTCAATATCACTCCAAAAATCGAAGAATACCTGCGCAAAAAAATCGAACGTGTGTATTCAGATGAAGCCAAGACTGGGATTTTCGAAGAAGAAAATCCCTTCTTCAATCACATCACTGACGATTTGTTGGAGACATCGGTAAGACTGGCTAATCTCTGGAAAGAAGAGTTTAGCATTTCTGAAAATCTCAAGACCAATGACTTGGTTTTTGTTCAGTTTTCTAAAGAAGGTGTAGAGCATTTCGCTTTCTTGCGAATTGCTCTGCGAGAGACCTTGACCCACCTTGGGGGAGAAGTTGATAATCCAATCAAGCTAACTCAGAATAACCTGCCTGGATTTGGAACGGGAGCTGATGAGGCCTTGGTCGTTAATCTTCAAAGTCGCAAGTACCACCTGATCGAGAAAAGAATCAAGTACAATGGGATTTTTTTGAACTACTTTTCAGAAAATCTTCTCGCTGTTGCTCCTAAGATCTCTCCCAAGAAATCTATCAAGGAATTGGAAAAAACAGCCCAGAGAATTGCAGAGTCCTTTAACACAGATGATTTTCAGTTTCAATCCAAGGTCAAATCAGCGATTTTCAATAATTTAGAAGAAAGCAATGAATTGTCACCTGAGAAATTAGCCAATGACCTTTTTGATAACAACCTGACAGCTCGATTAAGCTTTATCGACCAAGTCAAGGAAGCTGTACCAGAACCAGTCCAGTTTGATGAAATTGATGCCAGTCGTCAACTCAAGAAATTTGAAAACCAAAAACTTTCCTTGTCAAACGGAATCGAACTCATCGTTCCAAATAATGTATACCAAGATGCGGAGTCTGTTGAGTTTATCCAAAATGACAATGGAACCTATTCTATCTTAATCAAAAATATCGAGGATATTCAAAGTAAATAATGTTTAAATTACTACGAAGAGTGCTAATGCTAGCAGTCTTCCTTTTCGCTGTCTATAAAGTCTATCATATCCACCAAGATGTGAAGCAAGTCATGACCTACCAACCCATGGTCCGAGAAGTTCTCAGTGAAAGAGATACTCCAGCCAATGAAGAGCTTGTGCTCGCCATGATTTATACCGAAACGAAAGGAAAAGAAGGCGATGTCATGCAGTCTAGCGAGTCTGCTAGCGGTACTACAAATACTATCAATGACAATGCCTCTAGTATTCGACAAGGGATTCAAACTCTAACAGAGAACCTTTATCTAGCTCAGGAAAAGGGCGTTGATGTTTGGACAGCTGTGCAAGCCTATAATTTTGGTCCTGCTTATATCGATTTTATCGCTCAAAATGGCAAGGAAAACACTCTCGCCTTGGCCAAACAATATTCTCGTGAAACCGTAGCTCCCATTCTTGGAAATACCACTGGGAAAACCTATACCTACATCAACCCGATTTCTATCTTCCACGGAGCAGAACTTTATGAAAATGGTGGGAATTATTATTATTCTAGACAGGTTCGATTCAATCTTTATATTATGAAATTCTTTAATTTCTTTTAAACATCTGGTTTTGCCAGGTGTTTTTTACTATAAGTTTTCTTTAAGATTGATTTATTACCCTAGAAAGGTGAAGGAGAAAATATCCCATGAGAAAGAAATTCTTTCTAACAAGCGTTGCAGTTTTGTGGGCAGCAACAGCTATGACGAGCGTCCACGCAGCAACAGATGTTCAAAAAGTAATCGATGAAACCTATGTACAACCTGAATATGTGCTTGGCTCTTCACTAACTGAAGACCAGAAAAATCAAACTCTTAGCAAACTTGGCTATAATGCATCAAAAGACACCAAAGATATTAAAACCATGACACCTGATATCTATTCGAAAATTATGAATGTGGCTAATGATGCAAGTCTACAACTCTATTCGTCAGCTAAGATTCAAAAGCTGGGTGACAAATCGCCTCTAGAGGTCAAGATTGAAACGCCTGAAAATATCACCAAGGTGACGCAGGATATGTATCGTAATGCAGCAGTGACCCTGGGTGTGGAGCATGCTAAAATTACAGTTGCAGCTCCTATTCCAGTTACTGGTGAGAGCGCTCTAGCTGGGATTTACTACTCGTTAGAGGCTAATGGTGCTAAAGTACCACAAGCCAATAAAGACTTGGCTCAAGAGGAGCTAAAAGCCTTATCCGATATCAATGCTGAAAACAAGGACAAGTCAGGTTACGATGCCAATAAGCTCAATGCGGCTATGACAGATATCAAGGCAGGAATCGCAAAGGCAAAAGAAGCTAAAGGAAGTCTGACAGAAGAAGATGTCCGCAAAATCGTTGAAGATACGCTAAAAAACTACAAACTTGATCAGGTTATAACAGGAAACCAGGTCAATATCATCATCAATTTTGCCCTAAACCTCTCAAAGAGTGACATTTTGAACAATGCTGATTTCACTAAAACCCTAAATGACCTCAAGGAAAGCATCGTTTCCCAAGCTGGAGATAGTTTTAAAAATATCAACCTCAACTTTGATGCTAATAAAGCGCTAGAAGAGGGGGGCAACTTCTTTAGCTCCCTTTGGCAAGCCATTGTCAACTTCTTCAAGAGTTTTGGTGCTTAGGTCATTTCATGATATAATAGATGGTAGCAGAAATGTTGCCGTCTTTTTT
>CAJPSM010000074.1 GCA_905373305.1 uncultured Streptococcus sp.
GAGAAGAAAGAAACAAAGAAAAAAGAGGCCGAAACAACTCGTTTGACAGGACAGATGAAAGGCTTAATTTTTCTATTGGCTGTCGAAGCAGCAGTTGTTGTCTGCACCAATACAGCTATCACCATTCGTATTCCTAGTCTGATGGTGGAAAGAGGTCTAGGGGATGCCCAGTTATCGAGTTTGGTTTTAAGTATCATGCAGTTGATTGGTATCTTGGCAGGTGTGAGTTTTTCTTTCTTTATTTCTCTGTTTAAAGAAAGGTTGCTCCTTTGGTCAGGTATCACCTTTGGATTGGGGCAGATTGTGATTGCCTTGTCTCCGTCATTGGGTGTGATGGTAGTTGGAAGTGTTGTGGCAGGTTTTTCTTACAGTGTGGCCTTGACCACTGTCTTTCAGCTTCTTTCTGAAAGAATCCCAGCCAAGCTCCTTAATCAGGCAACATCTTTTGCAGTGCTAGGATGCAGCTTTGGAGCCTTTACGACACCTTTCATTCTTGGGGCGATTGGCTTGGTGACTCAAAACGGTATGTTGGTCTTCACCATTCTAGGATGCTGGTTGATTGTCACTTCTATCTTTGTTATGTACGCACTTCAAAAGAGAGCTTAGGATTGGTTTCCTAAGTTTTTCTTTTTGGGAATTTTGTACCCAGACAATTCCCTTTCTTTGAACTTGTTTGCTTAGATATTTCTTGATAAAATAGACACATGACAAGATATAAAGCAATCATTTCTTATGATGGCTATGCCTTTGCTGGTTTTCAGCGTCAGCCCCATGCGCGGAGCGTTCAGGAGGAAATCGAAAAAACCTTAACGAGACTGAATAAAGGACAGGCTATCACTGTTCACGGTGCTGGTAGGACGGATAGTGGGGTTCATGCCCTTGGTCAGGTCATTCATTTTGATCTACCTTATCAGATGGATGAGGAGAAGCTTCGTTTTGCCCTGGATACCCAATCTCCTGAAGATATCGATGTAATCTCGATGGAGCTTGTGGCAGATGACTTTCATTGCCGTTACGCCAAGCATAGCAAGACCTATGAGTTTATCGTGGATAGGGGCCGTCCTAAAAATCCTATGCGCCGTCACTATGCCACTCACTTTCCTTATCCGCTCGAGGTGGAACGGATGCAGATGGCAATCAAAAAGCTAGAAGGAACCCATGATTTTACCGGCTTTACAGCTTCTGGGACTAGTGTGGAGGATAAGGTTCGCACCATCACAGAAGCGAGTCTTAGGGTGGATGATACAGGCCAGTTTTTGACCTTTACCTTTTCTGGAAATGGTTTTCTTTACAAACAGATTCGCAATATGGTGGGGACTCTTCTCAAAATCGGCAACAACCGCATGCCAGTTGAGCAGATTGACCTCATCTTGGAGAAAAAGGACAGGCAACTTGCTGGTCCCACTGCAGCACCGAATGGCTTGTATTTGAAGGAGATTCGTTATGAAGAATAATCGTATTTTAGCACTTTCTGGAAATGATATTTTTAGTGGTGGTGGTTTGTCAGCTGATTTGGCGACCTATACCTTGAACGGCTTGCATGGTTTTGTAGCAGTGACTTGCTTGACGGCTTTGACAGAAAATGGTTTTGAAGTCTTTCCTACGGACGATGCTATTTTTCAACATGAGTTGGATAGCTTGCGTGATGTGGACTTTGCAGGGATCAAGATTGGTCTTCTCCCTACTGTCAGTGTGGCTGAGAAGGCACTGGACTTTATCAAGCAACGTCCGGGAGTGCCTGTGGTATTGGACCCCGTCTTGGTCTGTAAGGAAACCCATGATGTAGCGGTCAGCCAACTCTGTCAAGAGTTGATTCGTTTTTTCCCTCATGTCAGTGTGATTACGCCAAATCTTCCAGAAGCAGAATTGCTAGCAGATCAAGAGATTAAAACCTTGGAAGATATGAAGACAGCAGCGCAGAAATTGCACGATTTAGGAGCGCCAGCAGTCATTATCAAGGGAGGTAATCGTCTCAGTCAGGATAAGGCAGTAGATGTCTTTTATGATGGACAAAATTTTACGATTCTAGAAAATCCCGTTGTCCAGGGGCAAAATGCTGGTGCAGGTTGTACCTTTGCATCAAGCATTGCCAGTCACTTGGTAAAAGGGGATGAACTATTAGCAGCAGTGGAAAGTTCTAAAGCTTTCGTTTACCGTGCTATTGCACAAGCAGATCAATATGGAGTAAGACAATATGAAACAAACCAAAACAACTAAAATCGCCCTAGTATCTATCTTAACAGCCCTATCCGTAGCTTTAGGTTATGTGGTGAAAATCCCAACAGCTACTGGAATCCTCACTTTTTTGGATGCTGGAATTTTCTTTACCGCCTTTTATTTTGGGCGCCGTGAAGGAGCTATCGTTGGAGGTCTAGGAGGTTTTATCATTGACCTTATTTCAGGTTATCCTCACTGGATGATCTTCAGCTTGATTTTCCATGGTTCACAGGGCTATTTTGCAGGTTTTAAAGGCAAATGGCAATGGTTAGGCCTTGTCTTGGCTACTATCGTCATGGTAGCTGGTTATGCCTTCGCTACTGCTTGGATGAAGGGATGGGGTATAGCTCTGGCAGATGTTCCTCACAATTTATTGCAGAATTTTGTTGGAATGTTTGCAGGATTTCTTCTCTATCAAAGTATTAAAAAGATAAAATAAAAAAGTCAGCTCAAATAGCTGACTTTTTGATTGTCTATAAGTTTAATAAAAATAAAGCAAATCTTTGCTGGTGCTGGTAAAGAGGTCAAATCCATCTTTAGTGACAACACCGCAGTCTTCGATACGAACACCGACTTTACCAGGGATATAAATACCTGGTTCAACAGAGAAGCACATGCCTTCTTCGATGACCATGTCGTTCCCTTCCATGATAGAAGGGAATTCGTGAACATCCATACCGATACCGTGCCCGAGACGGTGGTTGAAGTACTCACCGTAGCCAGCTTTTTCGATGACTTCACGGGCGGCGCGGTCCACTTCGTGAGCAGTTACACCTGGCTTGATAAAGTCAAGAGCCGCTTGTTGGGCTTCAAGGGTCAAGTTGTAAATATCTTTCTTGAATTGGTCTGGTTTACCGACAGCGACTGTACGAGTCATGTCAGAAGCGTAGCCATTAACCATAACACCGAGGTCAAAGAGGAGAAGGGCATCCTTTTCGACTTTGTTTGCTCCAGGGATACCGTGTGGATTTGCAGCGTTATCACCAGTCAAGACCATGGTATCAAAGCTCATTTCATAGCCTTCACGCTTCATGGCAAAGTCGATTTGTGCGATGATATCTGTCTCAGTCTTATCAAGAGAAATATTGTCAAAACCAACATTAACAGCCTTGTCCGCATAGAGGCCTGCAACCATCATTTTTTGCACTTCATCAGCTGATTTGATGAGGCGCATGCGTTGGATGCGAGGAGTGAGGTTTTCAAACTCAGCGGCTTCAAAGACCGTTTTCAAACCATGGTATTTAGTCAAGATGAGATTGTCAAACTCAACTGCTACACGTTTGAAATCAAGTTGTGGAAGAGCATTCTGGATTTTCTTCCATGGATTTTCAGAGTCCACATAGCCTACAACCGGGAAGGAAACAGTGCTGCTTGCACGCTCAACCTCAAGGGCTGGAACGAAGAGGAGAGGTTCCTGGTCTGCTAGGACAAAAAGGAACATTTGGCGTTCATGGGGATCACTGTAAAAGCCAGTGAGGTAATTGATAGTGACGGGGTCAGATACGACAGCGACGTCTAGTTTTTCTGATTCAAGATATGTTAGGATTTGTTGTAATTTAGACATATGCTACCTTCTTTCTACCCCTCTATTTTGGCAAAAAATGAGAGAAAATGCAAGGGAGAAGGGTAAAAGAAAAGACAAAAAGAACTCCGACGAGATAGGGGAGTTCTTTGGTCTAGTTTTCTTTAGTTTAAGAAAAGTCAGCCTTGCTTTTGACGTCACTGTATTCTTCGGCAATTTCTTGGCTGAGAATGTCCTCATAGGCAGGGAGTTGAATATCCTGACCGTATTTTTTCTTGAGAGCAGTAGTGACTAGGCGATAAGCCAGATTGGCATTGCGAGAGAGGATAGGTCCGTGGAAATAAGAGCCGAAGACATTCTTGTAATGAACCCCTTCACCGACTTTTTCTTCGTTGTTTCCATTTCCATAGACAACCAGTCCCAGTGGTTTTTGGTCATCTGAGAGGAAGGTACGGCCCTGGTGATTCTCAAATCCATAGTAGGTTTCATCGAATTCGTCATTATGAATCTTAATATCACCGATAAAGCGGTTATTGGTCTGGTTGAGCGTGTAGTGGCCCATGACACCTAGACCTTCGATGCGCTTGCCTGAAGCTTCAACATAATATTGTCCCAATAGTTGAAAACCACCGCAGATGGCTAGAACAACACCATCGTTTTGGATGTAGTTGTCAATGCTCTCTTTTTTAGCAGGAAGATCGCCAGCGATAATACTCTGTTCAAAGTCTTGGCCACCACCGAAAAAGGCGATGTCGTAGTGGTTTTCATCAAAGTCATCATGGAGAGAAACGATGTCAACTGTTACATGAGCTCCGAGTTTCTCAGCCACATACTTGAGCATGAGGATATTTCCATTGTCCCCGTAGGTATTCATGAGGTTTCCATAGAGGTGGGCGATGTTAAGCTGATAAGGGTAGTTGCCAGCTTTTGAGGAAAGTGAAGTATAAACCATTAGTTCATCTCCTTTCTAACAATCTGACGACTAGCCAGTAGTTCGCGGAATTCCAGCATAGCCGTATAGGTAGCTAGGATATAGGCATGCTTGCAGTCTTGGTTCTCAATGGTTTTGAGAACTTGCTCCAGATTGCTTGTCTCAGTGATTTTATCAGCTGGGTAGCCGGTCACCCGAAGACGGCGAGCGATTTCAGAATGACGAACACCACCAGCGTTGATTTCAGGAATGTCCATGTCAGTGATTTGTTCAAAGTCTGCATCCCAGATCCAGCTAGTGTCAATTCCGTCTGCATAGTTAGCATTGAGAAGGACAGATAGGCTAAATGGGTAAGGTGCCAGTTTAATCATTTCGATAGCTTGGGTCGCACCGACTGGATTCTTAATCAAGACGAGAGTACATTCCTTGTCGCCGATATGGAAGGTTTCCTGACGACCAAAGACAGCACGGCTCTTGTCAAATCCTTGCTTGATGAGTTGTGAATCAGCCCCGAGGAAACGGGCGATGGCAACCGCAGCTAGCGCATTGTAGATGTTGTAAAGCCCACCGATTTGGATGCCGTATTCTTGACCGTCAATGACAAAACGAGAGCGATTGTTGGTCAACTCAACCAAGTCTGTCAGACGGTAGTCCAATTCAGGACGTTTGCAGCCACAATTTTCACAGATATAGGCACCCAAGTTGGCATAGGTATTGTTCTCGTATTTGAGGATACCTTGGCAGTCAGGACAGAGGATTCCTTCGGTATTGTAGTGAGCTAGTTGGGCTGGTCCTTTTTCCAAGTCAAAACCGAAATACTGTACAGGATTTGGAATAGCTGGCTTGTAGAAAAGCGGACTGTCGCCATTGAGGAGAACAGTAGCCGTAGGCACCTTACGAATGGCATCCAAAATCATCTTATAAGTCGTATAAATCTCACCATAGCGGTCCATCTGGTCACGGAAAATATTAGTGATGACAAAAAGGCTAGGATGGATGTAATCACAGATACGAGATAGACTGGCCTCGTCAATTTCTAGAACGGCAATGTTTTTCCCAGTTTTAGAGGATTTGGCCGTCAAGAAGGTTGTCGTAATCCCTGTAATCATGTTGGCACCACTAGGATTGGTTAGAACCTGACCATAAACTTCTTTTAAAATGCCGACAGTGAGGGCAGTTGTTAAGGTTTTCCCATTGGTTCCAGTGACCACGACAATCTCGTAGTTCTTAGCTAGGTTTTGTAATATATCTTTATCAAATTGAAGGGCAAGTTTTCCTGGGAGCGTACTTCCACGGCCAAGACGGCTCAAAATGAAGTGAGATGAACGCCCAGCTAGGAGGCCCAAAGTAGTTTTTAATTTCATGTTTCTATTATATCATAAAAGAAAGAAAAGACAGATTTGAGATTTCGTAGAAACAAAAACAGCCCAAAGAGGGCTGTTGGTTAACAAATCAATCTCAACTTAGATAGCAAACAAGTCATTCAAGTTCTCAGCCAAGGTTGGGTGAGTGAAGATTTGTTTTGTGAAGTAAGTGTAAGGAATCTTGTTGTCCATTGCAACAGTGATGATGTTGATGATTTCTTGTGAACCTTCTGAGAAGATGCTTGCACCGAGAATTTCTTTTGTTTCAGTATTGACAACAGCTTTGAA
>CAJPSM010000075.1 GCA_905373305.1 uncultured Streptococcus sp.
TGTATACGTCACCGATACCACCGAAAGTAGATGGAGAGTTCCAGATAATACGCATAGCTTTGATTTCTGTACCAAAGCGTTTAGCAAGAGCTTCGTCTTTTGTATGGATGGCTGCTGAGTGACCAAGTCCGTTAAACTCAACCATTTGACGTGCTTTTGTAAGACCGTCTTCTGTATCTTCAGCTTTTAGGACAGCGATAACTGGTGACAATTTTTCACGAGTCAATGGTTCTTTTGGTCCTACTTCTGCACATTCTGCAGCCAAGATGTTTGTTCCTTCTGGAACGCTGAATCCTGCTTGTTCTGCAATCCATGCAGCTGGTTTACCAACGATGTTTGCATTTAGTTTAGCGCCTGCACAGTTTTTGCTGTTTGCTTTCACGCCGAAACAGAATTCTTCAAGAAGGGCTTTTTCTTTCTTGTTTACAAAGTAAGTGTGGTATGATTTGAATTCTTCTACAAATTCGTCATACACTTCTTTATCAATGATAACCGCTTGTTCTGATGCACAGACCATACCATTATCAAATGATTTAGACATAACGATGTCATGAGCAGCTTGACGAAGGTCAGCAGATTTTTCTACATAAGCAGGAACGTTTCCGGCACCTACACCAAGGGCTGGTTTCCCACATGAGTATGCAGCCTTAACCATGGCATTACCACCAGTTGCAAGGATAGTCGCAACACCTTCGTGGTTCATAAGCGCTCCAGTTGCTTCCATAGATGGCTCTGTAATCCATTGAACACAGTTTTCAGGTGCTCCAGCTGCGATGGCTGCATCACGAACGATTTGTGCTGCATGTGCAGAAGATTCTTGAGCCGATGGGTGGAAGGCAAAAACGATTGGGTTACGCGTCTTCAAAGCAATCAATGATTTGAAAATAGCTGTTGATGTTGGGTTTGTTGTAGGAGTGACACCACAGATTACCCCAACAGGTTCTGCAATTTTAGTCAATCCTGTAACTGGATCATCTTCGATAACTCCAACTGTTTTAACTCCACGCATATTGTTCACTACGTGTTCACAGGCAAATAGGTTTTTTGTTGCCTTGTCTTCAAATACACCACGACCAGTTTCTTCAACTGCGTGTTGTGCAAGGATACCGTGCGCATCAAGAGCTGCAACTGAAGCTTTCGCCACAATGTAGTCAACTTGTTCTTGGTTCAACTTGCGCATTTCATCAAGCGCAACCAAGGCTTTTTTCACGAGACCGTCGACATGCTTCTCAGCAGCGAGTTGTTTTTCCTCAGGTGTTAACGTTTTTTTATCAGCCATATTGTCCTCCATAGCCTTAAAGGATTTAAACCCCTTGTTAATTTTTTCACAAGTTTATTATAACTCTTTTTTCAGACTTTGTAAACAGTTTCATGTGGGTTTCACAAAGAAATTTCATTCATTTGTGAAATCTTTCTCAATATTGCGGTACTACGGGATTTTGCTCTATCGATTGTGAAATTACGATAAAAATATTTTTATTTCACAAAGTTTTTCTGATTGATCGTTATTTATCGAACCCAAGCATGGAAAGCGCTTTCTTTTTGACTTTGAAAAATAGCCTCCTCATCCAGAGACTATTGTTTTTGTTGAAAGACACCTTGCTTAAAGCTTCCTTCATAGACAACTTCTTGTTCTGTAGTCAACTTCCCTTGACCTTCAGCCTGGCCATTTACAAAATCACCCTCATATTTCCAGCCAGATTTGGACTGGAAGGTTCCTTTTCCATTAAAGGCCCCATTGTTGAAATCACCTGTATATTGGTCTCCATTCTCAAAGGTTAGGGTTCCTTGTCCATTCATTTTCCCTCGTACTAAGGTGCCATCATAAACAAGCGCTCCATTATCAAGTGTCAGTACACCCTTTTTGGGTGTGTTTAATAGAAAAACTGACACGGCACAGATAGCGATTAGAAGAACGGTTGCAATCTCTATACGCGGGCGAGTTAGATATACTCGATATTTTTCAAAGATTTCTTTAAACTTTTCCATTGTCACTCTCATTTTCTAATCGATCTAGCCAGCTTTGGCATCCACTTGTGATGCGCGCATAGGTTTCCTCAAAATCTCCTGTATACCAAGGATCTGGAACACTTTCAGATTCAAAAGAGTAGATCTTGTGCTGTAGGTCCTGAGGACACATTTGACGCAGATCTGAAACGTTTGAAGCATCCATACCGATAATGTAATCAAATGACTCAAAATCTTCTCTGCTAATCTGAAGCGATGTTTTGTCTTTGTCATAAGGAATCTGATACTGCTGGAAAATCTCTTGCGTTCCCTTATGAATCGGATTGCCATGTTCCCATGATGATGTTGCACGACTCTCAACTTGATAATCACTCGTCATGGACTTCATCACAAACTCTGCCATAGGGCTGCGACAGATATTTCCTAGACACACAAATACTATTTTTTTCATCCCTTTTCCTCTCATATCATAGAAAAACGGGA
Source organism: uncultured Streptococcus sp. (assembly GCA_905373305.1). GTDB lineage: Bacteria > Bacillota > Bacilli > Lactobacillales > Streptococcaceae > Streptococcus. The sequence goes on from CAJPSM010000075.1 coordinate 2,452, forward strand.
GTGATAGGATCCCGTTTTATTCTTCGATTGCTCCACTTTCGTCGATAACTGCTCCTTCTGGTGTCACAGCTTCTTTAAGTGGCAACACTGTTTTGATAGCAGCTAATTCAAAAGTCAAATAAACACCATCTACGTCCAGTACGATTGTTCTCTTCTCAGTATCTACTTCATCAACGGTACCATAAAGTCCACCAATCGTAATAACTTCGTACCCTTTTTGAAGCTTGTTCAAGCTTTCCATACGCTTTTGAGCTTGTTTCTTTTGAGAACGTTGCATAAAGAACATCAAGCCCATCATTGCTACTAACATGATTAAAAAAGTAATATTTGGATTCATTGTTTTCTCCTTTGTATTTTACATAGGACTACTATATCAAATTTCAACTACTTTTACAAGGTTGTGCCTTCTTTTTATGCCAATAAAAAATCAGAGTTTTCACTCTGATTTCTGCGATTATTTCAAGTTTTGAACGATTTTGACTAGATTTTCAACAGTAAATCCATACTCTGCCAATACTTTTGGTGCTGGGGCAGATGCTCCAAAGGTATCAATACCGAGAACTGCACCATCTAAACCGACATATTTGTACCAGTTTTGAGTTGCACCCATTTCGACTGCAACACGACGGCGAACTGCATTTGGAAGGATTTCTTCCTTATAAGCTGCGTCTTGTGCGTCAAAGACATCTGTAGATGGCATGCTGACTACACGGACTTTTGCGCCTTGGCTAGCTAATTCTTTGGCAGCTGCGACAGCGAGATTGACCTCAGAACCTGTTGCAATCAAGATGGTATCAAAGTCAGCTGCATTTTCATAGACAACATAAGCACCTTTTGCAACTTTGTCAAAGTCTGTTCCATCTTCAACAGTCAAGTTTTGACGTGTCAAGACAAGAGCAGTTGGTGTTTTTTCGCTTGTCACTGCAAGGTACCAAGCTGCTTGAGTTTCACGCGCATCTGCTGGACGGAAAACGTTGAGATTTGGCATAGCACGAAGACCTGCTAAGTGTTCGACCGGCTCGTGAGTTGGACCATCTTCCCCAACTGCGATTGAATCGTGAGTAAAGACATACGTCACAGGAAGTCCTTGCAAGGCTGACAAACGAACAGCTGCTTTCACATAGTCAGAGAAGACAAAGAAAGTACCGCCATAAACACGAAGTCCACCATGAAGGGCCATCCCGTTCAAGATGGTTCCCATTGCAAATTCACGAACACCAAACTGAATGTTACGGTTCAGGCGATTGGCATCGTCTTGAAGTCCATCAGTCTTGATATAAGTCATGTTTGAGTGAGCGAGGTCAGCTGATCCACCTAAGAAGGTTGGCAACTTAGCTGCCACCACGTTCAAAGCATCTTGGCTTGAATTACGAGTTGCTTGAGAAAAGCCATTTTCTAATGCTGGGAAGTCTTCTGGAGTCACTTCAACAGGATCACGTCCGTCGATGATGGCTTCTACTTCTGCTGCAAGTTCGGGATAAGCTTCTTTATAATCAGCAACTAGTTTTGCCCAAGCTTGATAAGCTGATGCGCCACGGTCTGCAACATTTTCTTTGAAATCAGCATAAACTTGCTCTGGAATTTCAAATGGCTCGTAGTCCCAACCAAGGGCTTGGCGAGTAGCCGCAGTTTCATCTGCCCCAAGAGGAGCACCGTGTACCGCATTGGTTCCTTGTTTATTTGGAGAACCGTATCCAATAACAGTCTTCACTTCAATCAAAGATGGTTTCCCTGAAGCTTTAGCTGTTTCGATAGCAGCATGGATCGCTTCCAAGTCTGTCCCATCTTCAACCAAGGCTGTATGCCAACCGTAAGCATTGTAACGGTCACGAACACTTTCTGTGAAGGAATCTTTTGTCTCACCATCCAAGTTAATGTCATTTGAATCATAAAGAACAACCAACTTGTCGAGTTTTTGCAAACCTGCGTATGAAGCTGCCTCGCTTGAAACACCTTCCATCAAATCTCCGTCGCCACAGATCACATAAGTATAGTGGTCAAAGATATTGAAGCCTTCGCGGTTATATTTCGCTGCAAGGAAACGTTCTGCTTGGGCAAAACCAGTAGCAGTAGAAATCCCTTGTCCTAGAGGACCAGTTGTAGCGTCAACCCCTGCTGTATGCCCAAATTCTGGGTGACCTGGTGTTTTTGAACCCCATTGGCGGAAGTTCTTGACTTCATCCATGCTAACATCTTCAAAACCAGAAAGGTGAAGAAGGGCATAAAGAAGCATAGAGCCGTGACCTGCTGAAAGAATAAAGCGGTCGCGGTTGATCCAGTTTGGTTGAGCAGGATTGATACGAAGTTGTTTTGTAAAGAGGCTATAGGCCATTGGAGCAGCCCCCATAACCACCCCTGGGTGACCTGAGTTTGCTTTGTTAATGGCGTCAATACCTAGAAAACGAATTGCATTAACAGATAGATTTGACATAGAATTTCCTTTCTCTTTGAGGTGATTAATGAATCACACATCCTATTTTTCTATTATATGAAAAAATGCATAGAATAGCAATAAAACAATTTGCGTTCATCTAACACATTTGATTTGTCTATCCCCTCGTCACTTCATAGTACGGGAGCAAACGAGTATAAGCGTCTTCTAGCTCCTCCAATATCGCTTCTACTGACTGATTTTCAATGAAGGAAACATCTGACTTGACTAAGACTTTTCGGGCTTCCTGACTGCTCACCTTCTCGCGTAAAGTACGGCGATTCTCCTCAGTAGCCTCCACCTTATGACCTTCCCCATTTGAGTAGACTAGATAATAAATTCCTTCTACCGGTGAAATATCTAAAACCTTGGCTTGTTTGCCCAGAGTCTGCTCATCTTTCTTACGCTCGATGAAACTGACTTCTAAGGAAATACCAGAGTCTGAGGGATTTCCATACAAACGCAGCGCCAACATGGGTTCTGTCACCTCCCCCTCTCTCTGTAGATAGACCCAGAAATGTGGTCGCAAGCGCTGCGCTTGATTCATCCACTGACTAGTCTGTTGTAGTTGCCATTCTGGATGCTTTTCTTGGAAGGTCTTGGCTAAGTTTGTAAAAGCCTTTCGAGCCTCCTGCCCTTTGTGGCGCAATTCCAGCATCTTCTCTCGCTCATCTCCAGCCTTATCTGGATTACGGTACTGGATTCCCGCATAAGATAGATAATCTCTGATTGCTTCCATCATCTGTCTCTTCTCCCTTTTCTAACAAAAAATCAGGACGAGCCTGATTTTATTTATTCTGTATCTACGACTACATAGCGATTTGGTTCATCGCCCTCAGAGTAACTCGTCACGCCATCCATGCGTGAAATAATGCGATGGATAATCTTGCGTTCGCTATTAGACATTGGATCTGTTTGTTGACTTCGACCTTCTTCTAGAACACGAGTCGCCAATTTTTGAGCGTAGGTTTGCAAGACTTCTGCACGATGCTCCACATAGTCATTGACGTTGATCGTGATGTAGAAAGTTCTTGAATAGCGATTGTAGAGGTAGTTTTGCGCCAAAAGCTGAAGTGCTTTCAATACTTTTCCGTGATAGCCGATAATGCGACCAGGCTCATTGGTATCGATTTGAAGATTAATCGTACGACGATTGTGGTCGCTTGAAATTGTACCTTCAACATCCATATCGTCCACAATGGTTTGAACATAGTTAGCCACTTCAGCTGCTACTTGTTCGATGTCATAACTCGGTTCCACCTTCAAACCCAGATCTTCCAAAGACTGGCTTTCTACCGATTCTGACATAGATACAAATTCTTCACACTCTGCTGGGTCTTCCGCTCCAGCATCTCCTGTCTGCAATTCATTTAAAATCGCGATGTGACCTGTTTCTTCTAAGATCGTGCTAGCATGTTTCTCATTTTT
>CAJPSM010000076.1 GCA_905373305.1 uncultured Streptococcus sp.
AGTGCGAGTAGAATCCCCACTTCGTAGACTCTTTCTCTCAACCAGAGGGACAAGACCAAAATTAAGGCTCCAGCTCCAGCTATCAACATCCCATAAAGGAAGATGGTGAGGAAGGTTTGGAAGGTTGCCACTGAGTCTTTGATTTGTTCAAAGGCCTTGTTCTCCTTCTCAACTTGGTAGCCTTGACTTTCTAAAGCCAAGTTTTCTACCTGCTTCATGAGTCCGTCCATTTCCTTAGGATTTTCTACATAGAAGCGCGCTGCACTGACTTGAGGTTCACTATTTCCCAAAAGAGTTTGGCTACTTTCATAGTCTGTAAAGACCTGGTTTTCACTGAAGTCAGAAGACAAGCCTGTAAATTTCTCTTGTTTTTTACCAGAAAAGATGCCGACAATTTCAAACTCAACTGTTTGTCCTTTACCAGATTCTGACTGTCCAGCATCTAAGCGAATCTTGTCATGAAGCGAAAGGCCGTTCTTCTTAGCCAACTCTTCATGGATCAGGATTTTCTTGGAATCCCCTTTTTGAAGGTGTCGACCTTCTTTTAGATTGAAAGCCGAACTAGTAAAGGTAACATCCCTGGATGAATCCTCAAGAGCCGTTAAACTAACCAAATTCTTGTCCGCAGCTGACAAATCATCACGTTCAACGCTCTGCTCGCCACTCACCGCTTCCTTGTCTTTTAGTTTTGCGACCGTCTCGAGTTCAGGAGAGACATTTTCCAGTCCCTTAATCTTGCTAACTGATGCGAGGTCCGATAACTTGAAGGTCTGACCGTTCTCTATCTTCTTAATAGAAAAAGAGGTATTGAGAGATTTGTAAAGATTCGTTTCTACTGTTTTGTTGGACTTCATCAGAGTCAAACAGGCTGAAATTCCGGCCAATAGGACCAATAAAATCAGAAATAAAATAAAACTTCTCAGTCGTTTTCTGCTGACATAAGCCCAAGCTCTTTGGATTGGATTCATTTGTCACCTCCATATTTGTAAGACTATTATAAAATTCAAATATGAAATGTTTATGAAATCGAAAAAAATTTTTGATTTATTTGTTGAAAAAATGAAGAAAGCTAGCAAGAGCTAACTTTCCTCATATTAGAACACGTTTTACCAATCAAAAACCGACTCCATTCTATAAATGATAGTTCTTGATGCCAATAGCTTCCGATATCCAAAATACCTCCTCTAGTCTTCTTTAGAAAAACAAAAAGAGCTAGCCAAAGCTAACTCTTACCCTATGCGGAGAGAGGGACTTGAACCCTCACGACCTAAAGCGGTCACAGGATCCTTAGTCCTGCGCGTCTGCCAATTCCGCCATCCCCGCGTCGATTACCTTACTAGTATATCAACTTTCAAAATCTTTGTCAACACTTTTTTCAGATTTTTTTCATTTTTCCAAGGGAATCATTCTTTAATTTCAGACAGATTTTCATCCAATAATTTGGCTCCCAGAGTGTTCTTAAAATGTCCAAGAGCAAACTGATGATTTTCTGGCCAGATAGAGGCAACTGCAGGCTTGACAATCTCGATTTGATAACCTAGATTATAAGCATCAATTGCCGTATGGAGGACGCAAATATCCGTCAAAACACCAGTTAAAATAACGGTATCAACCCGACGTTCTCGCAAGCGAATATCGAGATCCGTTCCTGAAAATGCTGAATAGTGACGCTTGTCCATCCAAAAGACGCGACTATCGTCCTTATTTTCCGCATAGAAATCAGCTAGGGGGCCATAGAGGTTACGGCCACTAGTCCCAATGATGTTGTGCGGTGGAAAGAGTTTACTCTCAGGATGAAAATCATCCCCTTCCTCATGAGCATCAATGGTGAAGAAAACATAGTCTCCACGATCAAAAGCCAGTCTAGTCACCCGAGCAATCGCCTCTGATATTGCTTGAGCAGGTGCTCCAGCAGTTAGCTTTCCGTGGTCTGCTACGAAATCCTCTGTATAGTCAATCGAGATTAAAGCCTTTGCCATTAGTAGTCCCTCTTTTTCACTTCCTCAAAAATATCACCAATTAGAACTTTGAGATAAGTCCCCTTCATTCCGAGCGAGCGACTCTCAATAATTCCTGCCGACTCTAGCTTACGGAGAGCATTGACGATTACTGAACGCGTAATACCGATACGATCTGCAATGACAGATGCAGTCAATTGTCCTTCATTTCCATCCAACTCAGCTAAAATAGCTGATACGGCACGAAGTTCTGAATAGGAGAGGGTATTGACTGCCATGGTTACAGCCGTACGGCGACGAATATTTTTCTCATCTTCTTCACGTTGGAAGTTCAAGAGTTGAATCCCCACAACAGTGCTTGCAATCTCAACGAGAATCAAATCCTCATCTTCAAATTTCTTATCATTACGCCAAATAATCAAGGAACCTAGGCGAATCCCTGATACATGAATGGGAGCAATGGTTGTCAAGCCATCTGGAAAATCCGCACGGCTCTCTACAGGAAAAATGGTCAAATCATGTTCAATAGGAAGATTGGCTTCCGTATCGTAAATCATGTTTGCCCCTTGTACATAGTCATCTGGAAACGTCTTGGTTTGGAAAAACTGCTCTACGCGATCGGTATTGGTTTTATAACGCATGAAGTAGCCTAAAAGGCGTCCCTTGCTATTGACAATACAGGCATTGCAATCAATAATGTCTGCTAGTTGACGTGTAATGGCATTGTATGGAAGTTCATCCTGCATTTGCTCTTCAGAGCGTTTTAAAATTGATGTAATTTTTCTTGTCTTTTCTAATAAATGTGCCATTTTTCACCTCGCATTTAATCGCTATCATTATAACATAAAGAACCTGAAATTTCAATAATTATCTGAAAATTGCTTATTGAATTGCAATTTTTAAAAGCAAAAATATTTTAGAAAAAATCATTATTTTTCATTGACAAGACTTTATTTTTTTGATATTATAATATTATAAGAAGATGAATTAAGGATCCCTTCCCATCTCACCTTTTCTTTACTATTATCCATCTTCTTTTCCCCTTGGTCTCCTTATATATAAAAGCGATTCACATTGTGAATCGCTTTTTCCTATTTATCTCCCTTGTTACGAATAACAAAGCCTGTTTTCTTTTCGCTTGAAGTGTTGCGAGGTTTTTTATTGTCTTTATTTCGGTAACGTCTGTCTTTATCAAAACGATCGTTCCCGCGACTACCTTTTTTGAACTCATCACGACGACCATTGCCACGGCGATCACGGTCTCGACGGTCGTCCCCACGACGGCCTCCACGACCTCCCTTAGCTTTGCCAGCAAAGCCATTACCTGATGGTTTAAATGGCAGTGGTTTTTCACGTGCAATCTCAACTTCTGGAAGACTGTCAGGATCTTGGACAGTCAGACTCAAGATATACATAGCCAACTCTTCTGGACTAAATTCGGCAGCTAGCTTACGAGCGTCTTTAGTAAATTTCTCAAAGTTGGAACGAATTTCTTCATCTGCGAAATCACGTTCGATTTTCTTGAGGGCGACTTGCTTTTTAGCTTGGAAGGCTTCTTCTGCACTTGCAGGTTTGAGACCTTTCATGCGTTTCTTGGTCAAGTTTTCAATAATTTGAAGGTAGCCCATTTCGTTTGGAGCAACAAAAGTAATAGATTGACCTGACTTACCAGCACGACCTGTACGACCGATACGGTGAACATAACTTTCAGGATCTTGTGGAATATCGTAGTTATAGACATGGGTCACACCTGAAATATCCAAACCACGCGCTGCCACGTCTGTTGCTACGAGGACATCAAGATTTCCATTTTTAAAATCACGAAGGACACGAAGACGTTTGTTTTGGTCCAAATCCCCGTGAATGCCTTCTGCACGGAAGCCACGGATTTTAAGACCACGAGTCAATTCATCCACACGACGTTTGGTACGACCAAATACAATAGAAAGTTCAGGTTGTTCTACATCCATGAGACGGGTCATGGTGTCAAATTTTTCTTGTTCCTTGACACGGATATAGTACTGGTCCACCAGCTCTGTTGTCAATTCTTTGGCAGCAATCTTCACATGCTCAGGCTCTTTCATAAACTGAACACCGATACGTTTGATAGCATCTGGCATGGTTGCTGAAAAGAGTAAGGTTTGACGACTTTCAGGGACACGAGAGATAATAGCTTCGATGTCTTCTAGGAAGCCCATGTTGAGCATTTCGTCAGCTTCATCAAGGATGAGGGTTTCAATATCGTGCAATTTCAAAGCCTTGCGTTTGATCAAGTCCAAGAGACGACCTGGTGTTCCTACAACGATATGAGCACCCGACTTAAGGGCTTTGATTTGTTTTTCAATGCTGGAACCACCGTAAACTGAGCGAACTTTCACTCCCTTGCTACGACCAAAGCGGAAGAGTTCTTCTTGACTTTGAACAGCGAGTTCACGAGTTGGAGCGATGACCAAGGCTTGAATAGTTGCTTCTTCTGTACGGATTTTTTCAAGGGTTGGTAAGCCAAAGGCCGCGGTTTTCCCTGTACCAGTCTGGGCTTGACCGATAACGTCTTTCCCCTCAAGAGCCAATGGAATGGTCTGTTCTTGGATGGGACTTGCTTCTACAAATCCAGCTTTTTCAATCTCTGCTAGCAATTCAGCAGACAAGTTAAATTCATTAAATTTCACGTTTTTCTTCTTTCTAAAGGTGGTGCGAAGCCACCCTATAGCGCGTAGTTTATACTTTTCTTTTCATGACGTATCTTCAACAAAAACGAGATACCGTGTTGCTTCTTTTCCACGAAAGAAAAGTACGAGTTTCTTTGCAACCTATCTAGTATAACACAAGAGCGGGGCAAAAGATAGTAGAATCCTTAAGGAAAATCATGTAAACGATTTTTCTATTTTTTGAACTTGATTCCCGAAAGCTTTCGTTAGACTATTTTAGTCCAATATTTTTTCCCGTAGCAGATTTGTGCAAAAGTTTTTTTCTTGTGCTAGAATTAAATCAAATAGGAGGATTTAAAAATGTTAACATACGATTTAATTGTCATTGGATTTGGTAAAGCCGGTAAGACTTTGGCTGCTAAGATGAATGCGGCTGGAAAAAAAGTTGCTGTCATCGAGCGCAGTAAAGCGATGTATGGTGGTACTTGCATTAATATTGCTTGTATCCCAACCAAGACTATGATTGTAGCGGCTGAAAAGGGCTGGTCATTTGACGATACCATGAAAGAGCGTGGTGCGGTGACTGGTCGTCTTAACGCTAAAAATTATAAAATGTTGGCCGATAATGGCGTTGATGTCATTGATGCAGAGGCACATTTCGTGTCAAATAAGGTGATCGAGATCCAGGCTGGTGACGAAAAACAAGAAATGACTGCTGAAACAATCGTCATCAACACTGGCGCTGTTTCAAACGTCTTGCCAATTCCTGGACTTGCTACAAGTAAAAATGTCTTTGACTCAACAGGTATCCAAAACTTGGACAAATTGCCTGAAAAACTTGGTGTCCTTGGTGGCGGAAATATCGGTCTTGAATTTGCAGGCCTATACAACAAACTCGGCAGCAAAGTCACCGTCCTAGATGCCTTGGATACTTTCCTTCCTCGTGCAGAACCATCCATCGCAGCTCTTGCTAAACAATACATGGAAGAAGACGGCATTGAATTGCTTCAAAATATCCGTACTACTGAAATCAAAAACGACGGTGACCAAGTCCTTGTCATAACTGAAAACGAAACCTACCGTTTCGACGCCCTTCTCTACGCAACTGGACGTAAGCCAAACGTAGAAGAACTTCAACTTGAGAACACTGATATTGAACTAACAGAGCGTGGTGCTATCAAGGTCGACAAACATTGTCAGACAAACGTTCCTGGTGTCTTTGCAGTTGGAGACGTCAATGGTGGACCTCAATTTACCTACATTTCACTTGATGACTTCCGTGTTGTCTACAGCTATCTTGCTGGAGATGGCGGCTACACTCTTGAAGACCGTCTCAATGTACCAAACACCATGTTCATCACACCTGCACTTTCACAAGTTGGTTTGACTGAAAGCCAAGCAGCTGAATTAAAACTTCCATACGCTGTCAAGGAAATCCCTGTTGCAGCCATGCCTCGTGGTCATGTAAATGGCGACCTTCGCGGAGCTTTCAAAGCTGTTGTCAATACTGAAACAAAAGAAATTCTCGGTGCAAGCATCTTCT
>CAJPSM010000077.1 GCA_905373305.1 uncultured Streptococcus sp.
TGTAACTCTATAACAATATTTTTTAAGGGGGGACATTTTTATGTCAGAACGTAAATTATTCACGTCTGAATCTGTATCTGAGGGGCATCCGGATAAGATTGCAGACCAAATTTCAGATGCGATTTTGGATGCTATTTTAGCAGAGGATCCAGAAGCGCACGTTGCTGCTGAGACAGCTGTATACACTGGTTCTGTCCACGTTTTTGGTGAAATTTCTACAAATGCCTATGTGGATATTAACCGTGTGGTTCGTAATACCATTGCAGAGATTGGTTACACCAATACAGAGTATGGTTTTTCTGCGGAAACAGTTGGAGTTCATCCATCGCTTGTTGAGCAGTCACCAGATATCGCCCAAGGTGTTAACGAAGCCTTGGAGGTTCGTGGGAATGCAGATCAAGATCCGCTTGATTTGATTGGTGCTGGAGACCAAGGTCTCATGTTTGGATTTGCGGTTGATGAGACAGAGGAACTCATGCCATTGCCAATCTCACTTAGCCACAAACTGGTTCGTCGTTTAGCAGAACTTCGTAAGTCGGGTGAAATCAGCTATCTGCGTCCAGATGCCAAATCGCAAGTTACAGTTGAGTATGATGAAAATGACCGTCCAGTACGTGTGGACACAGTCGTTATTTCAACTCAGCACGACCCAGAAGTTAGCAATGAACAAATTCACAATGATGTGATTAACAAGGTTATCAAAGAAGTAATTCCAGCTTCTTACTTGGATGAACAGACAAAATTCTTCATCAATCCAACTGGTCGCTTCGTAATCGGTGGACCTCAAGGAGACTCAGGTTTGACTGGTCGTAAGATTATCGTGGATACGTATGGTGGCTACTCTCGTCATGGTGGTGGTGCCTTCTCTGGTAAGGATGCAACTAAGGTGGATCGTTCTGCTTCATATGCAGCTCGCTACATTGCTAAGAATATCGTTGCAGCAGGTCTTGCTAAGAAGGCAGAAGTGCAATTGGCCTACGCTATCGGGGTGGCGCAACCTGTTTCTGTTCGTATCGATACTTTTGGTACAGGAACAGTAGCTGAAAGCAAGCTTGAAAAAGCAGCGCGTCAAATCTTTGACCTTCGCCCAGCAGGAATTATCCAAATGCTAGACCTCAAACGTCCAATTTACCGTCAAACAGCGGCTTATGGACACATGGGACGTACAGATATTGACCTTCCGTGGGAACGTTTGGATAAGGTAGATGCTTTGAAAGAAGCTGTGAAATAAAATGAAAAAGCTTGGTAATGTTACCAAGCTTTTTGCAAAAGAAAACCAGCTTAGAGCTGGCTTTCTTATTTTGTAGGAATAGAAATTTCAATCAATTTATCTGAATAAAGTGTCTTGATATTGGCTTCATCGATCTTATCTTTATCGATTTTGCGTTTCATGAAGAAATCCTGAATGGTTTCGATTTCTGGTTCACGAATAGCGCGGTGTTTGTTGGAAATGAGGATTTCATAGTGAAGCGGAGCTTGTGTGAAAATCACATCTGTGTTTCCAGCAGAATAGACCTCAACAAGAGTTGCGTCAGTACTTTCTAATTGGCTTTTAACAAGTTGCGAGTGTGAATTAGTCGTGTTGATAAGCTTCATAATAGTTCCTCCGATTTTCTAACTCTATTATAGCACTTTTTGGATAAAATCGTGTATTTTAGCCAATTCCATGCTGGATTTTCCAAGCTTCAATTCCCCATTTATGGCTACCACGTTTGAGTTTTTCAATTGCTTCATCAATAGGAAACCAAGCAATATGATTAAAATCTTCTAATGGTTTTTGTACTTCTTGGAAAGAAGTGGCTTCGTAGAGGTAGGCTGGGTTGTAGTAGTAGGTGTCACGGTGGCGAGAGTAAAAATACTCATCAGCTTGTCCGTAATAGGTTCCGATTTCAGCTGTAAAGCCAAGTTCTTCGATTAGTTCTCTCTTCAGTGCTTCTTGATGGTCTTCACCCGCTTCAATTTCTCCACCTGGCAAGAACCAAGCACCATTGGGAGCTTGAACTAGGACAATTTGTTTTTTTTCTGCATCCGGAATAACTGCGTACACACCATAGCGGGGCTGGTAGGTCACATTCTCTTTTTTATCACCAAAAGTTGGGTTTGCCATTGCCTTTTCCTCATTCTCTAGTATCTTTATTATTATCATAAAGGACGAGGGGCAAGCTGTCAAGAATAAACAGTTATTTTAGTAAAAAAGGTGCAGAAATTGATGGACTTCCTGCACCTGTTAAATCGTTTTATTCTTCTTTTTCAGAAGCAATCTCTTCTGTTTTTTTGGCAGATTTGATTTGAATCTTACCATTGCTTGTCATGACTGCCTTGAGGTTTTTTTCACCTGGGTTTTCAAGGTAGTAGTCTGTGATGGCATCCTCGATATGGTCTTGAATGGTACGGCGGAGTGGCCGTGCTCCCATTTTTGGATCATATCCCAAGTCAACCAACTTTTCCTTGACCTTGTCTGTCACATCGAGGTGGATATTGTTGCTAGAGAGGCGTTTGTTGACATCTGCCAGCATGAGTTCGACGATTTGGAGAAGGTTGTCCTTGCTGAGAGCTTTGAACTCGATAATGCCGTCAAAACGGTTCATAAATTCAGGGCTAAAGAAGTTGCCGAGTTCCCCGAGAACAGAGTTGGTACGCCCTTCACGAGCGGCTCCAAAACCAACGCTGGCTTCAGCCTTACCAGTCCCAGCATTTGAAGTCATGATAATGATAGCATCCTTAAAGCTAACTGTGCGTCCTTGCCCATCAGTCAAACGACCATCGTCCAAGACTTGAAGGAACATGTGCATCACATCTGGGTGGGCTTTTTCAACTTCATCGAGAAGGATGAGAGAGTAAGGATTGCGACGAACTTTTTCCGTTAACTGACCAGCTTCATCGTAGCCGACATAGCCTGGAGGGGCTCCGACTAACTTAGCCACGCTGTGTTTTTCCATGTATTCACTCATATCAAAGCGAATCATGCTGTCAGCAGAACCAAAAAGTTCAATGGCTAGTTGTTTGGAAAGTTCTGTCTTACCGACACCAGTTGGTCCGACAAAGAGGAAACTTCCGATTGGGCGGTTGGGAGTACCAAGTCCAACACGATTACGACGGATGGCTTTGGAAATCTTATCGACAGCCTCGTCTTGTCCGATAACATGGGCCTTGAGGTCTTCTGCAAGATGGATGAGCTGAGACTGTTCTTTTTCTTTTAACTCCCCAACAGGGATATTGGTTTTCTGCTCGATGATGTGTTCAATCGTTTTCTCACTGATGATAGGAGTATCCTGATCGGTCACCTTGTTCTTTTGCATTTCCTTGTACTTGGCAATCTGATCACGGAAGTAGGCAGCTTTTTCAAAGTCTTCCTCTCGTGTAGCTTGAGCCTTGAGATTCTCAGCTTCAATCAAACGCTGGTCAATCACTTTGGGATCAACAAAGTTCAGCGTCAGATTCATTTTTGAACCAGCTTCGTCCAAAAGGTCAATAGCCTTGTCAGGTAAGAAACGGTCTTGAATGTAGCGATTGGAAAGATTTGCAGCTGCTTCGATAGCCGCATCAGTATACTTGACGTGATGGTAGTCTTCGTATTTCTTTTGAATCCCTTTGAGAATAGTTATGGTTTCTTCGACAGTTGGTTCATCTACCTTGACAGGCTGCATACGGCGTTCAAGGGCTGCGTCCTTTTCAATGATGCGGTATTCATTGAGCGTAGTAGCACCGACCAATTGCAATTCACCACGGGCAAGGGCAGGTTTGAGGATATTTCCTGCATCCATATTGCCATCGCCAGCAGATCCTGCCCCGACAATTTCATGGATTTCATCGATAAAGAGAATGACGTCTTCACGGTTGCGAATCTCTTCCATGAGCTTTTGCATACGCTCTTCAAATTGGCCTCGGATACCTGTTCCTTGAACTAGACTGACCACATCCAAACGGATGACTTGCTTGCCTTGGAGTTTATGGGGAACATCACCATCGACAATCTTCTGAGCTAGACCTTCAACAACAGCTGTTTTACCAACACCTGGTTCTCCAATAAGGACAGGATTGTTTTTGGTTCGACGGTTGAGGATTTCGATAACGCGGATAATCTCCTCGTCTCGGCCGATAACAGGGTCAATATCTCCTCGACGAGCTATTTCAGTCACGTTGATACCATATTCCTCTAGGAGCCCTCTTTCTTGGCTAGGAGGAGGTGTTTGAACAGGTTCGCGGTTTTGAGGTCCGTATCCCCCATTGCCTCCGTATCCCCCACCGGATTGAGTTGGAGGGACGTTATTTGAAGAAGCCCTGAAATTGTTCAAATCATTGAAAAAGTCTCCAAAAGGATCAAAGTCACGATTGTTTAAGTCAGTCATTCCTTTAAAGAGGGTATTATTTGGATCTGTTTTGATAATTTTATAGCAATTTTGACAGAGATCAATTTGTTTTTGCTGTCCATTGATATTGGTATACAGATGAATTGTTGAGTCGTTAATTTTACAGTTTTGACAGAGCATAACATCTACCTCATTTCATTCTTATTCTTGGCCTAAGAAAAAGGTCAAGAATAGTCAAAGTTTTATACTCTCATTATAGCATGATTAAGGTGTAAAGCAAGTAAAAAGATTGGGAAGTGGTCGTTTTTAAAAGAAGGATTTATGGAGAATGAAGCGACATTAAAGGTAAGAAAAAATCCCATTTGTGGTCACAAAAAGGATTCTCATTCATCGGGACTTACTGCCCGTTGTTTTTATATTAGTAAAGGAGTTCGTAGATCTCCATTGCAATCAAATCAATGCTATCAAAGGTATAAGTTTCACGAGCTTCTACATCGCGAAGGGTGAAGAGTGATCCGTTTTCTTCGTCATGGCTGTATGCAACTTCTGCAACAACAACTCCTTCACGTTCAAAATTACGTTTTAGATTTCCGCCATCTTTTGTCATAGCTTCTAGGCGGTTGATGATTCTAACCAAATGTGATTCCATTATGATTCTCCTCCATTTCTTATCGTTACTATTTTACCATAAACCACGGGGACTTGACTAGAAAAAACTAAGATTTCTCGCTATTTCTCTTTTGCATAAAATTATTGGTGAAAATCAGTGAAAAAATATTGAATTTTAATTCAAATTATGTTATAATCATACAATCTGATATTTAGAAAGCTGAGTTTATATGAATTTTTCCTTTTTACCAAAGTATTTACCTTATTTTAATTATGGTGCTCTTATTACTGTAGTGATTTCAATTCTGGTAGTCTTTTTCGGTACCATTCTAGGTGTCTTATTGTCCTTTGCTCAACGCTCACGTTTTAAGCCTCTTGTCTGGTTTGCAAATATCTATGTTTGGATTTTCCGAGGAACACCGATGATGGTTCAGATTATGATTGCTTTTGCCCTCATGCATATCGATGCGCCCACTATTCAAGTAGGGATTTTAGGTGTGGACCTTTCTCGTCTGATTCCAGGTATTCTGATTATCTCTATGAACAGTGGTGCTTATGTGTCTGAAACCGTTCGTGCAGGGATCAATGCAGTTCCTAAAGGGCAGTTGGAGGCGGCCTACTCGCTCGGTATTCGTCCGAAAAATGCCATGCGGTATGTCATTTTGCCACAGGCTGTCAAGAATATTTTGCCGGCACTGGGAAATGAATTTATCACCATTATCAAGGATAGTTCCCTCTTGTCAGCGATTGGGGTGATGGAGCTGTGGAATGGGGCAACGACAGTAGCAACAACAACTTATTTACCGTTGACTCCCCTTTTATTTGCAGCCTTTTACTATTTGATTATGACCTCTGTTTTGACAGTGGCGTTGAAAGCATTTGAAAAACATATTGGACAAGGAGACAAGAAATAATGACAGAAACCTTGATTAAAATTGAAGAACTACATAAGTCTTTTGGGAAGAATGAAGTCTTGAAAGGGATTGACCTTGAGATTAAACGAGGAGAAGTTGTGGTCATTATCGGTCCGTCAGGGAGCGGGAAATCGACTCTCCTTCGTTCGATGAATCTTCTAGAGGAAGCAAGTAAGGGAAAGGTTATCTTTGAAGGTGTCGATATTACGGATAAGAAGAATGATCTTTTTGCCATGCGTGAAAAGATGGGCATGGTATTCCAACAATTCAACCTCTTTCC
>CAJPSM010000078.1 GCA_905373305.1 uncultured Streptococcus sp.
GAGAATGGATATGGAAGCATAGGCGTCTTTCTAAAAGTGTTTTCTATATGAGTATTATTATATAGAGAAATATACTTTATTTCAAGTCTAGTAAATGGATTGCTTTTTGAAAAGAGGATTCGGCTACTATTTGTGGTCTTGTGTCTAATCTTTTAACTTTACAAACAAGCTCCAAAATGAAAAAAGGGTGGCGGGGATAAATTATCCCTTGTCGCCACCACTTGTAAGTCCTGAAACAAAGTTCTTTTGTAGGAAGAAGAAGAGAATACAGATTGGAAGGGCGATGAGGATAGCACCTGCTGAGAAGTAGGCAATCTTCATATTTTTCACGTTGTTAACGAAGGTTTGGAGACCGACGGCAACAGTAAAGTATTCTTTCTCACGAAGCAAGAAACTAGAGAGGATATAGTCCCCGAAAGGTCCCATGAAGGCCCAGAGAGCTTGTACAGCCACCATTGGGCGAACAAGAGGGAGAACAATTTGCCAGAAGCGGCGGAAGTGTCCAGCACCATCTAGTTTTGCAGATTCGTCTAGAGACATTGGCACAGTATCGAAGTAGCCTTTCATCAACCAAGCGTTCATCGGGATACCTCCACCAACGTAGAGGAAGATGAGGAACCAGCTATGGTTAAGGGCATTCAACATAAGGGCCATAACGAAGAAGGCGGTCAAAGCGGCCATAGTTGGCACCATTTGGATGATCAAGAAGAAGACCAAACTTTGTTTACGAGCTAAGAAGTTGTAACGGCTGTATGCATAACCAGCAAGTACGATGATACTTGTTTGTACAGCCATTGTGATAAAGGCAATAATCAAAGTATTAAGGTACCAAGTACCATACAAGGTTTCGGTGAAGAGCCCTTTAAAGTTATCAAAGCTAAAGTCGACGTTACCATCTAGTTTAAAGGCTACGACGTTACCAGTCTTGAAGGCTGACATAATGGTAATCAAAAGTGGATAGATAATCACGATTGAAAGGCCAATCAAGTAGAGGTAAGTGAGGGTTTGAGTCAGTCTACGTTTGAGTTTGATTGAGTTATTCATCTTAGACGTCCTCCATATCAAATGCGTGTAGTTTCTTGAATGCGATCATAGAGATAGAGATGACAATGATTGAGATAATCAAGGTAACAGCTGCCGCCATAGAGTATTGTGGTGCTGTACCTGTTGTCAAACGGTAAATCCATGAGATCAAGATATCAGTTGAACCAGCTCCACCACCAACGCTACCAGGTCCTCCGCCATTGAAGAGGTACATGATAGAGAAGTTGTTAAAGTTGAAGGTGTATTGGCTAATCAATGTTGGAGCTGCAACAGCCAAGATCATTGGGAAGGTGATGTTGCGGAATTTTTGCCAAGCATTGGCACCATCAATGTAAGCCGCTTCGTAGAGGTCGTTAGGAATAGACTGCAAGATACCCAAGGTCAAAACGTAGATGTATGGGAATCCAAGCCAACCTTGCATCATAATCAAGGCAATCTTAGTCCAAGTTGGGTCTGTTTTCCAAGGGATAAGAGCACCGTCAAGGAAAGGAAGAACCTTAGACAAAAGAGGCAAGACTTGCGTATTAATGGCACCAACACTATCGTTAAACATGTTTGAGAATGTCAAGATAGTGATGAAGGCTGGAACAGCCCAAGGAAGAAGGAAAATAACACCAAAGATACGTTTTCCTTTGATAAATGGTTGATTAGCAATGATAGCGGTGAAGATACCAATCACAATCTGCAAAGTAGAAGCAGACAAGGCCCAGATAATGGTCCAAGAAAGAACCGAACCAAAGGCTGAACGGAAGGTACTTAAGCTCCAGATATTTGTGAAGTTAGTCAAACCAACCCAGTCCAACAATTTGTTTGGTGGCAAGTGTTGGAAGTCGTAGTTGGTAAAGGCGATCATCAAGGTTACGATAACAGGGAAGATAATCGCAAATGTCATCGCTACATACGATGGGATAATCAAAAGGTATGGGAATCCATTCTCATAAATACCTTTAATCATATCCTTGAAGGTACGAGCTACAGGAATACCATTGTTGATACGTTTAGCAGTCGTATGTGCGTCCTTGATATTAAAGATATAAAAGAGCAGGTAGACGACAACAAAGATAGAGTGGAAGGCACCACGAATCAGCATGAAAAGTGAATTGTCACGACCAGGTTTCACACCAAGTGTGATCAAATTGCTCAATTCAGGGCTTGCAAGTGTTAGAAAATACAGAACAAATAAAACGGTAACACCAAGGAAAATAAATCCTTTAGCTTTTTGTTTGTTATAGATTTGTCCTAAACCAGGAATGATTGACAGCAAGGCTGCTTTGCGAGGCTGTTGTTTTTCCATGATTACTCCTTTCATAGGATGCGAGATAAAACTCGGGTTCAATCGCAAGATACGCATATCTGATGAGAAACGCATCTATACATTCAAAGGGGGATTTCACTTCCACCCCCCTTGAACAAATCAATTATTCACCAAATTTTTGTTTGATTGTTTCTTTGATTAATGTTACAGCATCGTTAGCAGCTGTTTTCGCATCTTTCTTACCACTTACAGCTTCAAAGAGCATTGTTTTAGCTGGGTCCCAAACAGCTGACATTTGTGAGATGTTTGGCATTGGTTGAGCGTTCTTGAACTGTTCGATAACAGCTGTTGTCAACTCATCTTTTTTACCTTCAGCATAAGTACGAGCTTCTGTGTTAGCTGGAATTTCGTTGGTTGCATCGTAGAAGGCTTTTTGTTGTTCAGTTGATACAAGGAAGTCTACAAATTTTTGAGCAGCTTCAAGGTTCTTAGTGCTTGATGGAATGATCCAAGCTTTACCACCACCGAATGTTTCGTAGTTTTTACCGTTTGGAAGAGTTGGGATAGTAGCAACACCGTAGTTTACTTTAGCATCTTTGAATGCTTGAGCTTTCCAAGGACCATCGATGATAGCAGCAGTTTTACCTTCTTGGAATTGAGTTTGGATTAAGTTTGGAGCTCCTTCAGTATCTTGCATACCTTTAGGCCATTTTTCGTACCAAGATTTAGCGTAGTTGATAGCTGTAATGGCACCTTCGTTTGCAAGTCCGATGTCTTTAGGATCTTTACCGTTTTGGCCGAATACGTAAGCACCGTTACCAGCAAGAAGTCCATATGAGTAGTAGAAGTTTGTCCAGTCAGCAAGGAAGGCAGTTGTTTTACCATCTTCACCAGCGAAAGCGTATTTGCTATCTTTAGCAAGGTTTTCTAAATCAGCAAAAGTTTTAGGAGCTTCTTTTAGCAAGTCTTTATTGTAGTACAAAACGAGTGATTCGATAACGGCTGGAGCACCATACACTTTACCACCAACAGTTACAAGAGATTTTGTTTTATCGTCTGTTTTCGCTCCGTCACTAAGAGTAACTTCAGAAAGTTGTCCGTCAGTACCAAGGCTACCTACACGGTCGTATGGAGCCATCATAACGTCAGCAGCTTTACCAGATTGGTTGTCAAGTGAAAGATTGTCAAGCCCACCCATTTGGTCTCCTGTTTTGATGGTAACTTTTACGCCAGATTCTTTTTCGTAAGCTTTTGCAGCTGATTCAGCAAAGGCTTTATATTGGTCTTCGACGTAGAAAGTGATTTCTTTTGCTTCTGAAGAGCTAGTATCAGCCGCTTTATCAGCAGATTTGCTTCCGCAAGCTACCAAGAGCAAGCTAGCAAGAGTAGCAGTTCCGAGCACAGCAGCGCTCTTCATGAATTTAGATGACATAGTGTATTCCTCCTAAAGAATAACAAAAATAATTTAATGAGAAAACGCAAACGTTTTCTTTTATGTGCCTAGTATAGCACAAACAGAAAACGGTTGCAAGTATTTTTAGAAAAAATTTTAAAAAAATTTTAAGGTTTCAAACATTTGTTAAAGCCTTTATATAAGAAAGAACTTAAAATATTTGTTTTTCTTGAATTGAAAATATATTAGGGAAACGATTGCGCAAATTTGGCTCGATTTTTCAGAAAATAGAGCAGAAGTTTGGAATGAATTATCTTAAATCAGAAAATTTTTAAAAAATTTTTCGCTCATTTCATAAAATATCAATGGGAACAAGTTTTGGTTGATTAAAATAATTCAAAAAAATTTTTTAAAAACGCTTGCATTTGTGTTTAAAATGCGCTATACTTAACTTAACGCAAACGTTTGCGCCTTGATTGCGCGACGTTTTATAACAAACACATGAGGTGCAATTATGAAGAAACGTCAAAGTGGTGTGTTGATGCACATCTCTTCTCTACCAGGAGCATACGGGATTGGATCATTTGGCCAAACTGCCTATGATTTCGTCGATTTCTTGGTTCGTACGAAGCAACGTTACTGGCAAATCCTCCCTCTCGGGACAACAAGCTATGGAGATTCTCCATACCAATCATTCTCAGCCTTTGCTGGAAATACGCATTTTATCGACCTTGATATCTTGGTAGAACAAGGCTTGCTCGAAGCTAGTGACCTTGAAGGTGTTGACTTTGGTAGCGATGCATCTGAAGTTGATTATGCGAAGATTTATTACGCACGTCGTCCGCTTTTAGAAAAAGCAGTTAAACGCTTCTTGGAAGTGGGTGATGTCAAAGATTTTGAGAAGTTTGCTCAAGACAACCAATCATGGCTTGAACTCTTTGCAGAGTATATGGCGATCAAAGAGCATTTTGACAATCTTGCTTGGACAGAATGGCCAGATGCAGATGCTCGTGCGCGTAAAGCTTCAGCACTTGAAAGCTACCGTGAGAAATTGGCAGACAAGTTGGTTTACCATCGTGTGACTCAATACTTCTTCTTCCAACAATGGTTGAAATTGAAAGCCTACGCTAACGATAACCACATCGAAATCGTTGGTGACATGCCTATCTACGTAGCGGAAGATTCAAGCGACATGTGGGCAAATCCACACCTCTTCAAGACAGATGCCAATGGTAAAGCAACTTGCATCGCAGGATGCCCACCAGATGAGTTTTCTGCCACTGGTCAGCTTTGGGGGAACCCAATCTATGACTGGGAAGCGATGGACAAAGACGGTTACAAATGGTGGGTTGAACGCTTGCGCGAAAGCTTCAAGATCTATGATATCGTTCGTATCGACCATTTCCGTGGTTTCGAATCTTACTGGGAAATCCCTGCTGGTTCCGATACAGCAGCACCTGGTAAATGGGTGAAGGGTCCAGGCTACAAGCTCTTTGCAGCCGTTAAGGAAGAGCTTGGTGAGCTAAACATCATCGCAGAAGACCTTGGTTTCATGACAGATGAGGTTATCGAGTTGCGTGAACGTACTGGCTTCCCAGGAATGAAGATTCTTCAATTTGCCTTCAATCCAGAAGACGAAAGTATCGATAGTCCACACTTAGCACCTGCCAACTCTGTTATGTACACAGGAACACACGATAACAATACGGTCCTTGGTTGGTACCGTAATGAGATCGACGATCCAACTCGTGAGTATATGGCGCGTTACACCAACCGTAAAGAGTACGAGACAGTGCCACACGCAATGCTTCGCACAGTCTTTTCATCCGTTAGCTTCATGGCCATTGCAACGATGCAAGATTTGCTAGAACTAGATGAGGCAGCTCGCATGAACTACCCATCTACTCTTGGCGGAAACTGGTCATGGCGTATGACAGCAGACCAACTCACACCAGCTGTTGAAGAAACTTTGCTTGACTTGACTACAATTTATCGCCGAATTAATGAAAATTTGGTAGAATTAAAGAAATAAGACAATATCAGGAGACACAAAAATGTTACCATTAAAAGAATTTGTACAAAAGCGTTACAATAAAACTATTGCAGAATGTAACAATGAAGAGCTTTACCTTGCTCTTCTCAACTACAGCAAGCTTGCTAGCAGTCAAAAACCAGTCAACACTGGTAAGAAAAAAGTTTACTACATCTCAGCTGAGTTCTTGATTGGTAAACTCTTGTCAAACAACTTGATTAACCTTGGTCTTTATGACGAAGTTAAGAAAGAACTTGCTGATGCAGGTAAAGAGTTGATCGAAATCGAAGAAGTAGAATTGGA
>CAJPSM010000079.1 GCA_905373305.1 uncultured Streptococcus sp.
ACAACCTTGGACAAGATTGAGATTCCGCTTGACGACGGATCTTATATCTATGATACACCGGGGATTATCCACCGTCACCAGATGGCCCACTACTTGACGGCTAAAAACCTCAAGTATGTCAGTCCTAAAAAGGAAATCAAGCCCAAAACCTATCAGCTCAATCCTGAACAAACCCTATTTTTAGGTGGTCTCGGACGCTTTGACTTTATTGCAGGAGAAAAGCAAGGTTTTACAGCCTTCTTTGATAATGAACTCAAATTGCATCGTACTAAGCTTGAAGGCGCTAGTGCTTTCTACGACAAGCACCTCGGAACCCTTTTAACACCACCAAATAGCAAGGAAAAAGAAGATTTTCCAAAATTGGTTCAGCATGTATTTAATATCAAGGACAAGACTGACCTAGTCATCTCAGGACTAGGCTGGATCCGCGTAACAGGCACTGCCAAAGTCGCCGTCTGGGCACCCGAAGGCGTCGCCGTCGTCACACGAAAAGCAATCATTTAAACACAGAAAGGAAAGGGTTATCTGAATTCGGGCGAGCCTTGCGAGCCTATAACGAATACTTTTCGCCGTGGTGTCAGTTGGTACAAGTGATTGTACCAACTGCGGAAAATTTGAGACCTTAGGCTCAAATTTTAGTCATGAAAGTCCGAAGGACTTTGCTGACGTCCGTCACCACTTCAGAAAAGTATAAAAAGAAACTCTTTTAAAGAAATTATGTCATTAACATCAAAACAACGTGCCTTCCTCAACAGCCAGGCACACACCCTCAAACCCATCATCCAAATCGGGAAAAATGGTCTCAACGACCAAATCAAAACTAGCGTTCGTCAGGCTCTTGACGCGCGTGAATTGATTAAGGTTACTCTCTTACAAAACACAGATGAGAACATCCACGAAGTAGCTGAAATCTTGGAAGAAGAAATCGGTGTGGATACTGTCCAAAAAATCGGACGCATCTTGATCTTATTTAAACAATCTAGCAAGAAAGAAAATCGCAAGATTTCCAAGAAAGTTAAAGAAATTTAAACACCTACTCCAAACAACTGTTTTTACAGAGAATTAAAGGAAGACGAGCCTATGGCAATTGAATTATTGACTCCCTTTACCAAGGTAGAGTTGGAGCCAGAAATCAAGGAGAAAAAACGCAAACAAGTCGGGATTCTAGGAGGGAATTTTAACCCTGTTCATAATGCTCATCTTGTTGTGGCGGACCAAGTACGACAACAGTTGGGACTGGACCAAGTCCTGCTCATGCCTGAGTACCGACCACCTCACGTGGATAAAAAAGAAACTATCCCTGAGCACCACCGTCTCAAGATGCTTGAGTTGGCGATTGAGGGGATTGAAGGTCTCGCCATTGAAACCATTGAGTTAGAGCGCAAGGGCATTTCCTACACCTACGACACCATGAAGATTTTGACCGAGCAACATCCAGACACGGATTATTACTTCATTATCGGGGCTGATATGGTGGACTATCTGCCTAAATGGTACCGAATTGATGAGCTAGTCGACATGGTTCAGTTTGTAGGGGTTCAGCGTCCGCGCTACAAGGCAGGGACTTCCTATCCAGTTATCTGGGTGGATGTGCCTCTCATGGACATCTCGTCCAGCATGGTGCGTGACTTCCTTGCCCAAGGTCGGAAGCCCAACTTTCTCCTACCTCAGCCATTGCTAGACTACATCGAGAAGGAGGGGCTTTACTGATGGCATACCAAGACTATATCAACTGTTCCCGAGAGGCTTTGTTGGAAAGAATGGCAGAGCTTCTACCTGAAAAACGTTTAACCCATTGTTTGGGTGTGGAGCGTGCAGCCATAGAGCTTGCGAAGCGATTCGGAGTTGATGCTGAGAAAGCTGGTCTAGCAGGCCTCCTTCATGACTATGCTAAAAAGTTGTCAGATCAGGAATTTCTAGACTTGATTGACCGTTACCAATTAGACCCTGATCTCAAAAACTGGGGAAATAATGTCTGGCATGGCATGGTTGGTATCTACAAGATTCAGGAAGATTTGGATTTACATGATCCTGAAATCCTGCGAGCTATTGAAATTCACACAGTTGGGGCTGGTCAGATGGCAGACCTAGACAAGGTTATCTACGTCGCAGACTATATTGAGCATAACCGCGCCTTTCCAGGTGTGGATGTGGCGCGTGAAATTGCTGAGCTATCGCTCAATAAGGCTGTGGCCTACGAAACAGCTCGTACCGTGGAGCATCTAGCTCATCAGGGATTCCCCATCCATCCCCAAACCCTTGAAACCTATAACGCCTTTGTGCACTATTTGAAAGAGGACTAAATGAACGAAAAAGAATTACTAGGACTAGTCGTGAAAGCGGCTGATGAGAAACGTGCGGAAGATATCCTTGCACTTGATGTACAAGATTTGACTAGCGTGACGGACTACTTTGTCATCACTAGCTCGATGAATAGCCGTCAGTTGGACGCTATCGCTGACAATATCCGTGAAAAAGTAGCTCAAGCAGGCTTTAAAGGCAGTCATGTCGAAGGCGATGCAGCTGGAGGCTGGGTCTTGCTGGACCTCGGCGGTGTCGTTGTGCATATCTTCTCAGAAGAAATGCGTGCCCACTATAACCTAGAAAAACTATGGCATGAGGCGCATTCTGTAGATTTATCTGAAACTTTATAGTCTTTTCCTTTATCTTTTATTACGGCGTTAACTCATTTTGCCTAACTCTAGTTATGCCTGCAATTCGTTGCCTAGTACTAAAAGCAAACGAAAAGACTATAGCGTTACAATTGAACTCAGTTGCAGTCAACTGGGTTTCTTTGCTTATTTTAAAAGGAAAGTGATAGAAAGGTAAGAGTGTGGTGTTTGGTTGATGTTGAAACTGAACACGAGCTAAAAGCTGCGAGAAAAAGAGTAACTTCCTTTGTATCTGACGATACAGCAGAAAGTTTCCTATTTTCTCCTTGCTTTTAACGCTCTTTGTATCTTAATTATGGCAACTTATGAAACC
The DNA here is from genome assembly GCA_905373305.1 of uncultured Streptococcus sp. Taxonomy (GTDB): domain Bacteria; phylum Bacillota; class Bacilli; order Lactobacillales; family Streptococcaceae; genus Streptococcus. The sequence goes on from CAJPSM010000079.1 coordinate 2,986, forward strand.
TTTGCGGCTGTTTACGATGCTGTGATGGATGATAGTTTATACGATAAATGGACGGATTTTTCTCTGCGTCATTTGCCTAAGACCAAGGAGAGAAAGAAGCTTTTGGAATTGGCGTGTGGGACAGGCATCCAGTCTATCCGCTTTTCTCAAGCTGGCTTTGATGTGACAGGACTTGACTTGAGCGCGGATATGCTGAAGATTGCTGAAAAGAGAGCTACTTCAGCCAAGCAAAAGATTGATTTTATTGAAGGCAATATGCTGGATTTGTCCAAGGCTGGTAAATACGACTTTGTCACTTGTTATTCGGATTCTATCTGCTACATGCAGGATGAGGTAGAGGTTGGGGATGTCTTTAAGGAAGTGTATAATGCCCTCAATGAAGACGGAGTATTCATCTTTGATGTGCATTCGACCTACCAGACGGATGAGGTTTTTCCAGGCTATTCCTACCATGAAAATGCGGAAGATTTTGCCATGCTTTGGGACACCTATGAGGATGAAGCTCCTCACTCCATCGTGCATGAGTTGACTTTCTTTGTCAAGGAGGCTGACGGTTCCTTTAGTCGCTATGATGAAGTGCATGAGGAGCGAACTTATGAGGTTTTGACCTATGATATTTTGCTGGAGCAGGCAGGATTCAAGTCCTTCAAACTCTACGCAGACTTTGAGGACAAGGAGCCAACAGAAACCAGCACCCGTTGGTTTTTTGTCGCACAGAAGTAGGAGAACATCATGACCATCACAGGTATTATCGTGGAGTTCAATCCTTTCCATAATGGGCATAAATACCTGCTGGAGCAGGCGGGGGGACTGAAAATCGTTGCCATGTCTGGGAATTTCATGCAGCGTGGAGAGCCTGCTATCGTGGACAAGTGGACACGGGCCCAGATGGCGCTGGAAAATGGAGCGGATCTGGTAGTGGAATTGCCCTTTTTAGTTAGTGTTCAGGCAGCTGATTTCTTCGGTCAAGGAGCTGTGGATATCTTGGTTCGCTTGGGGATTGATACCTTAGCCTTTGGGACGGAAGAAGTTCTGGACTATAAGAAAATTGCTGACTTATACACAGAGCAAGGTACTGACATGGAGAAATTTGTGGAAAATCTGCCTGATTCACTCTCCTACCCTCAGAAAACCCAAGCTATGTGGAAGGAATTTGCAGGTCTTGATTTTTCTGGCAATACGCCCAATCATGTTCTAGCTTTGGCCTATGCCAAGGCGGTTGCGGGACGTAGAATCAAACTCCATCCAATTCAGCGTCAGGGAGCGGGGTATCATTCTGTGGACAAGGATGTGGACTTTGCCTCGGCGACAGCCCTCCGTCAGCACCAGAGGGACAAAGATTTCTTAAAACGTTTTATGCCTTCTGTTGACCTCTTTGAGCAATCCAGTAAGGTGAGCTGGGATGACTTTTTTTCCTTGCTCCGCTATCAAATCTTGTCAAATCCAGACTTAACAACGATCTATCAGGTCAATCAAGAAATGGCTGTGCGCATCAAGGAAGCTATCAAAAAAACTCAGTCTGTAGAAGAATTGGTCGAGGTGGTTGCGACCAAACGCTATACCAAGGCGCGTGTCAGACGCCTCTTGACCTATATCTTGGTGCAGGCTAGAGAAAGTGAACTGCCAGACGGTATTCATGTCCTCGGTTTTACCGAAAAAGGCAGACAACACCTCAGGTCTCTGAAAGGGCAGGTCAATCTAGTCAGTCGAATTGGCAAAGAACCCTGGGACGCCATGACTCAAAAGGCAGATAGAATTTACCGACTAGGGAATCCAAGTATAGCAGAGCAGAATTTTGGAAGAGTGCCGATTAGAATAGAAACAAGCTAAGTCTACTGAAAGGTAGACTTTTTGAGATTTTTTCGAATAAATAGATAGAAAAGAAAAATCTTGTACAAGTTCCTGACAATTTCTTTTTTTTCGTGTATAATAGTGGAAAAGAGGTAAAACGAGGTATGGTTATGGAAGCAGTTCTTTATTCAACATTCCGAAATCATTTAAAAGATTACATGAAAAAGGTAAATGATGAATTTGAGCCTTTGACGGTGGTCAATAAAAATCCTGATGAGGATATTGTTGTCCTTTCAAAGAGCGAGTGGGATAGTATTCAAGAAACCCTAAGAATCGCTCAAAATAAGGAACTTTCTGATAAGGTTTTGCGAGGAATGGCTCAAGTCCGAGCTGGAAGCACTCAGGTACATATGATTGAGGAGTGAGAAATGCTGCTCAAGTTTACAGAAGATGCCTGGGCAGATTATTGCTACTGGCAAACTCAGGATAAGAAAACATTAAAAAGAATCAACATGCTAATCAAGGATATTCAACGAGATCCTTTTTCAGGAATTGGTAAACCAGAACCACTCAAGTATGACTATCAAGGAGCTTGGTCACGGCGCATTGATGCAGAAAATCGCTTGATTTATATGATAGATGGAGATAGCGTGGGTTTCTTGTCCTTCAAAGATCATTACTAAGTCTACTAAAAGGTAGGCTTTTTATTTTAGAAATTTTAGATAGCAAATTGAAGAAAAAGTTTTTGGAAAATGATAGACTTCCTAAGTTAAGAAATCAGTGAAAAATTATTAGTATAATAACTAGATTCTTGTCCCTTGAATCCGCTTAATAACTCTTATTTTGTGGTATAATCATGATGATATAGATTAAAAGGGATATATATGAGCGATATATGAGAAATATAATGAACAGCATATTTAATACTTTTCTGAATTTTAAACGGCTACTGAAATATCCATTTCAAAGACCATCATGGAGTAGTAATGTTAGAGTTGTTGAATGGTACAAAATATTTATAGCCAGTATATGGGTACTGTATCTTGCACTTGAGATCGAACAATTTAAACGCTTTGCTTTACCTATCTATAAATTTGTATCTAATTATAATTTTTTAAAAGATATTATTTCGATTTTGTATG
>CAJPSM010000080.1 GCA_905373305.1 uncultured Streptococcus sp.
ACGTTTGGCTAGTCGTGTTTCTTTTGGCAAAACCAATCCCAAGGATCTCTTGCAATTGGCGACCACCTTATCTAGTGTGCCACGGATTCGTGCGATTTTAGAGGGAATGGAGCAGCCTGCTCTGGCCTATCTCATCGAACAGTTGGATGCCATTCCAGAGTTAGAGAGCTTGATTAGTGCAGCAATTGCTCCTGAAGCTCCTCATGTGATTACAGAAGGTGGCATTATCCGAACTGGATTTGATGAGACCTTGGATAAATACCGACGAGTACTGAGAGAAGGGACCGGCTGGATTGCTGAGATTGAGGCTAAGGAGAGAGAAAACTCTGGTATCAGCACGCTCAAGATTGACTACAATAAAAAAGACGGCTACTATTTCCATGTGACCAATTCGCAACTGGGGAATGTGCCTGCCCACTTTTTCCGCAAGGCAACGTTGAAAAACTCAGAACGCTTTGGTACCGAAGAATTAGCTCGTATCGAGGGAGATATGCTGGAGGCGCGTGAGAAGTCAGCCAACCTAGAATATGAAATCTTTATGCGCATCCGTGAGGAAGTCAGCAAGTACATCCAGCGTTTGCAGGCTCTAGCCCAAGGAATTGCAACGGTTGATGTCTTGCAAAGTCTCGCAGTTGTGGCTGAAACCCAGCATTTGATCCGACCTGAGTTTGGTGACGATCCACAAATTGATATCCAGAAAGGGCGCCATGCTGTCGTCGAAAAGGTCATGGGAGCTCAGACCTATATTCCTAATACTATTCAGATGGCAGAAGATACGAGTATTCAGCTAATCACAGGGCCCAACATGAGTGGGAAGTCTACCTACATGCGCCAGCTAGCTATGACGGCGGTTATGGCCCAGCTAGGCTCGTATGTGCCGGCAGAAAGTGCCCATTTGCCTATCTTCGATGCTATCTTTACCCGTATCGGAGCAGCAGATGACTTGGTTTCAGGTCAATCAACCTTCATGGTAGAGATGATGGAGGCCAACAATGCTATTTCGCATGCGACTAAGGATTCCTTGATTCTCTTTGATGAGTTAGGACGGGGAACTGCGACTTATGACGGGATGGCTCTGGCCCAGTCCATCATCGAATACATTCATGAACATATCGGAGCCAAAACCCTCTTTGCGACCCACTACCATGAGTTGACCAGTCTGGAGTCTAGCTTGGAACACTTGGTCAATGTTCATGTGGCAACCTTGGAGCAGGATGGGCAGGTCACCTTCCTTCACAAGATCGAACCAGGACCTGCTGACAAATCCTACGGTATCCATGTTGCTAAGATTGCTGGCTTACCAGCAGAACTTTTAGCAAGAGCGGATAAGATTTTAACGCAACTTGAGAGTCAGGGGCAAGAAAGCCCAGCTCCCATGAGGCAAACTAGCGCCGTCACAGAGCAGATGTCACTCTTTGACGCGCCTGCAGAGCATCCTATCCTAGCAGAATTAGCTAAACTGGATATTTACAACATGACACCTATGCAGGCTATGAATGTCTTAGTCGAGTTCAAACAAAAGTTATAAAAAGAGCCCACTCACATTTTTGTGAGTGGGTTTTTCTCTATTACTTTTTATGGACCAAAAGTTGATTGATGTAGTCCACTTTTTTAGCTTCTCTTTTATAGAGAATAGTCCAGATGATAAGGTAGACAATCGCAAACTCTGGAATGAGCTGGAGATAGAAGGTCCAGTGGAAGGGAAACCAACCAGCCAGAGTTGCCAGTGGGACAAAGCCAGCCAGCATGAGGAAGAAATGGGAAAGTGTGGCACGGAGCAAGCTCCAGTCACGGCTGAATAAGCGACTGCCAAAGCTAAAGAGAACTCCGATAGCTGACCAGATAATCATACAGTAGAGTAAGACCAGAGCACCGTGAACCTGATGTTGAACCATCACTTGTCCAATGAGAGACTCGGGGCTCAGTGGGGCATAGGTATTTGGTGCATAAATGAGTGAAAAGATGATAGATAGGATGAGGCCGATGAGTACACCAGCGGCTGCATCGTGAAAGATTTGTTTTTTCATAGTTCTAATTTCTCCTTGATGGTTTTTAGGTAACGGCGTGAAGAGTAGGTGAAGCTTTCGTTTTTGAGAAAGATTTCGACCAGGCCGTTGGGAGTGAGTTTGAGATGAGAGATGGAGTCGATATTGACGATTTCAGATTGGGAAATTTGGATAAAAGTGGTCGGCAAGAGTTCAAGAACCTGATAGAGTCGCAAATCAACGCTGTAGGTCTGAGATGCAGTTTCTGCTAGAACCTTTCGATTCTCTATATAGAAACGCTGAATCTTGCTAATTTCAACTAGATAGACCTGATTATCAATCTTACCTTTGATTGTTTCTTTTTGGTCAATATTTTCTGCGAACTCGATGACTTTCTGGACTTTTTCGGTCGGCTGAGGAGTTTGGACAATCAGCTTTTCCTCCTCGTAAGTCTCCTTAATCTGTAGTTCTACTTTCATAAATTTCTCTCCTTTTCAGTTATACAAAGTTGTGATCACTTCTTGTACACCTTTATTAAACACTATTTTACGATCCATGGCAAGAGCTTTTGCCTATGTGGAGAGATTTGGAGTCTATGTGGTATTTGCTTTTTCTGGTAACATCTGAAATATGGTATAATAGCACTAATCAATTTCTAGGAAAATAGATACAGAAAGGGGCTGAAAGATGTCTCATATTATTGAATTACCAGAAGTGTTGGCAAACCAGATCGCGGCAGGAGAGGTCATTGAACGTCCTGCCAGTGTGGTCAAAGAGTTGGTAGAAAATGCCATTGACGCGGGTTCTAGCCAGATTATCATTGAGATTGAGGAAGCTGGTCTTAAGAAGATTCAAATCACAGATAATGGCCATGGAATTGCCCACGATGAGGTGGAATTGGCCTTGCGTCGACATGCGACCAGTAAGATAAAAAATCAAGCAGACCTCTTTCGGATTCGGACGCTTGGTTTTCGTGGTGAAGCCCTGCCCTCTATCGCTTCTGTCAGTGTCTTGACTTTGTTGACGGCGGTGGATGGTGCAAGTCATGGGACTAAGTTAGTCGCGCGTGGAGGTCAAGTAGAGGAAATCATACCAGCGACTAGTCCTGTGGGGACCAAGATTTGTGTAGAGGACCTCTTTTTTAACACGCCAGCTCGTCTCAAGTATATGAAGAGCCAGCAGGCGGAGTTGTCTCATATCATTGATATTGTCAACCGTCTGGGCTTGGCTCATCCTGAGATTTCTTTTAGCTTGATTAGTGATGGCAAAGAAATGACACGAACAGCTGGAACTGGTCAACTGCGTCAAGCCATTGCAGGAATTTACGGTTTGGCTAGTGCCAAGAAGATGATAGCCATTGAGAATTCGGATCTAGACTTTGAAATTACAGGTTTTGTGTCCTTGCCGGAGTTGACTCGAGCTAATCGCAACTATATCAGCCTCTTCATCAATGGGCGATATATCAAGAACTTTCTGCTCAATCGTGCTATTCTTGATGGTTATGGCAGCAAGCTCATGGTGGGACGCTTTCCGCTGGCTGTCATTCACATCCATATCGACCCTTATCTAGCGGATGTCAATGTGCATCCGACCAAGCAAGAAGTGCGAATTTCCAAGGAAAAAGAACTGATGACGCTGGTCTCAGAAGCTATTTCTAACAGTCTCAAAGAGCAAGCCTTGATCCCTGATGCCTTGGAAAATCTTGCCAAGTCGACCGTGCGCAATCGTCAAAAGGTGGAGCAGACCATTCTCCCGCTCAAAGAAAATACGCTTTACTATGAAAAAACGGAGGTAACTAGAGCCAGTCAAGCTGAGGTGGCTGATCATCAGGTTGAATTAACTGAGGAAGGGCAGGATTTAACCTTGTTTGCCAAGGAAACCTTGGAGCAACTGACCAAGCCAGCAAAACTGCATTTTGCAGAGAGAAAGCCTGTCAGCTATGACCAACTAGATCACCCAGAGTTAGATCTTGCCAGTCTCGATAAGGCCTATGACAAGCTGGAGCGAGAAGAAGCATCCAGCTTTCCAGAGTTGGAATTTTTCGGGCAAATGCACGGGACCTATCTCTTTGCCCAAGGTCGAGATGGACTCTATATCATTGACCAGCATGCGGCTCAGGAACGGGTTAAGTACGAGGAATACCGTGAAAGCATCGGCAATGTTGACCAGAGTCAGCAACAACTTCTAGTGCCCTATATCTTTGAATTCCCAGCAGATGATGCCCTTCGTCTCAGGGAAAGAATGCCTCTCTTAGAGGAAGTGGGTGTCTTTTTAGCAGAGTACGGAGCCAACCAGTTTATCCTACGTGAACATCCTATTTGGATGGCAGAGGAAGAAATCGAGTCTGGTATCTATGAAATGTGTGATATGCTGCTCTTGACCAAGAAAGTTTCGATCAAGAAATACCGAGCAGAGTTGGCTATCATGATGTCCTGCAAGCGGTCTATCAAGGCCAACCATCGTATCGATGACCACTCAGCCAGACAGCTCCTTTATCAGCTTTCTCAATGTGACAATCCCTATAACTGTCCACATGGCCGTCCTGTTTTGGTGCATTTTACCAAGTCGGATATGGAAAAGATGTTCCGACGCATTCAGGAGAATCATACCAGCCTCCGAGAGTTGGGGAAATACTAAACCTTATAGAAAATCAAACAGCCCTAGTTATAAAACTAGAGCTGTTTTGAATTTTTGAGCTGAACTTGTGTTCCAGCAAGCAAATCAGCTGGATGACGTTTGTCCTTGCGAAGGAGTCCCATCAGCAGAAAAATCAAGAAGAGAATCCCTGCTGAGGTTGACAAGAAAATTGACAGAGCATCTGCTTGATAAGCACTACGAATAGCTCCCATATGTCCCAACTGCCAAGGGAAAAACTTGATAGCAGAGCGCAAAAGGCTGTGGGAAAGGCTCCTATGCTTGTAAACCAACTGTAAACCTGCCCAACGCTTGCCAAGACTTCCTTTTCGATAGTCTAGCCAAGCAAAGATGATAGTTAGAGGCAGGACGGAGCTAGAAAAAGCCAGAAGCTGGCTCTGGGCTTCAGTGAATGCAGGAATGCCTCCTAGAACTAGATTGTAAAAGCCCATAGCTAGTAAAAATAAAGAAATGAGGTAGCCCGAGATAAAGAGCCAGTCTCCAATCAGCTCTTTCAGACGAGTTTTGATAGGTATGGGATTGTCAGTTTTTAGTTTCATCTTTAGCACCTTCTTTCTTAAAATCATCAAGGCATATAACCTTGTCCAGATACTTTTGCTTAATCTTTAGCGCCTTGTTAATAGCAATTGCAGAAGCGATTAAGAGAACGAAGGTTAGCCAGATCAAAGCGGTGAATTCGGCTGGAAAACTAGAACCGGCTAAAAAGAGACAGATAGCCAGAGCCAATACGAAAATATAAATCACTTGCCAAAGACCAAAGGATTTAACCTCTTTATAGTAGTTGTCCTTGTCTTCCTCCAAAATCACTGCCGTTGAAGATTTTTCAGAGTTTTCATCCAGTAAGAGATAGTCAGTTGTCACTTGAAAAATCTTGCTTAATTCAATAATTTTTTCGATTTCAGGAAGTACTTGTCCAGACTCCCATTTGGAGATGCTTTGCCGAGAAACATTGATTTGTTCTGCTAGCTTTTCTTGGGACCAACCTTTTTCCTTTCTGAGTTCAAATAGTTTTTCTGCGAGTTTCATCATTCTATCCTCCTTTTTCTACTTCTATCCTAACAATTTTTACTTATAATGAGAATACAATCTCTTGTACTATTTGTCAACCAGAGGTTGCACCTTTTGTTGCAGTCTGTCTTGGGGAAATATGGTATACTAGATAGGCAAAA
>CAJPSM010000081.1 GCA_905373305.1 uncultured Streptococcus sp.
TGGAGGTAATCAACCAAGTCTTTGATGAGGTGGCTAAGAAATACGACCAACCTCTAGCAGTTGAAAAGGAGGCTTTGAAGAATTTTGTGGTGGCTGAGGATTACCACCAAGACTATCTCAAGAAAAATCCAAATGGTTACTGCCATATCAATGTTAATCAGGCGGCCTATCCCGTCATTGATGCCAGCAAATATCCCAAACCTAGTGATGAAGAATTGAAAAAGACCTTGTCAGCTGAGGAATATGCAGTTACTCAGAAAAATCAAACAGAACGGGCTTTTTCAAACCGCTACTGGGATAAATTTGAATCTGGAATCTATGTGGATGTGGCAACTGGTGAACCCCTCTTTTCATCAAAGGACAAGTTTGAGTCTGGTTGTGGCTGGCCTAGTTTTACCCAGCCTATCAGTCCAGATGTTGCCACCTACAAAGAAGATAAGTCCTACAATATGACACGCATGGAAGTGAGAAGTCGAGTTGGAGATTCTCATCTTGGTCATGTCTTTACAGACGGTCCACAGGACAAGGGGGGCTTGCGCTACTGTATCAATAGTCTCTCTATCCGCTTTATTCCCAAAGATCAAATGGCAGAAAAAGGCTATGCTTATTTACTAGATTATGTCGATTAAGAAGTCTTTCCTAAGCAGTTAGAGGAGAATTTTGCTATACTGATACTAGTAAGTTGTAAAGGAGCAGAGCATGACCTACACAATCTTAATCGTAGAAGATGAATATCTGGTAAGACAAGGTTTAACCAAGCTGGTTAATGTAGCAGCCTACGATATGGAAATCATCGGTCAGGCTGAAAATGGAAGGCAGGCTTGGGAGCTGATTCAAAAGCAGGTGCCAGATATCATTTTAACCGATATAAACATGCCTCAGCTAAATGGCATCCAGTTGGCTAGTCTGGTCCGAGAAACCTATCCTCAGGTGCATTTGGTTTTTTTGACTGGCTACGATGATTTTGATTATGCCTTGTCTGCCGTCAAACTCGGTGTAGATGACTACCTGCTCAAGCCCTTTTCTCGTCAGGATATTGAGGAAATGTTGGAAAAAATCAAGCAAAAACTAGATCAGGAAGAAAAGGAAGAGCAGTTACAAGATTTACTGACCGATAAGTTTGAAGGAAACATAGCCCAGAAGATCCAGTCTCATCTAGCTGATAGCCAATTCAGTTTAAAGAGCTTGGCCAGTGACTTGGGTTTTAGTTCGACTTATCTGAGCTCTTTGATTAAGAAAGAGTTGGGTTTGCCATTTCAGGATTATTTGGTGCGAGAACGTGTCAAACAAGCCAAGCTCTTGCTCTTGACAACGGATTTAAAGATTTATGAAATCGCAGAGAAGGTTGGTTTTGAAGATATGAACTACTTTACCCAACGCTTTAAACAGATTGCGGGTGTGACGCCTCGTCAGTTTAAGAAGGGAGAAGGTCGATGAAGCGTTCTTCTCTCCTAGTCAGAATGGTTATTTCCATTTTTCTGGTCTTTCTCATTCTCCTAGCTTTGGTTGGGACTTTCTACTATCACTCTAGTTCTTCAGCCATTGAGGCTACCATTGAAGGCAATAGCCAAATGACTATCAGTCAGGCTAGTCACTTTATCCAGTCTTATATCAAAAAATTAGAAACAACCTCGACTAGTTTGACCCAGCAGACGGATGTCCTAGCCTATGCTGAGAATCCCAGTCCAGACAAGGTCAAGGGAATCCGAGATTTGTTTTTGACCATCTTAAAGGCAGACCAGGATTTGAAAACGGTTGTGCTGGTGACCAAATCCGGTCAGATCATTTCTACAGATGACACTGTGCAGATGAAAACATCCTCAGATATGATGGCTGAGGATTGGTACCAAAAGGCTATTCATCAGGGGGCTAAGCCCATTTTGACCCCAGCTCGTAAATCAGACAGCCAGTGGGTCATTTCTGTCACTCAAGAACTTGTTGATGCAAAGGGAGCTAATCTGGGCGTGCTTCGTTTGGATATTTCCTACGAAACTCTGGAAACTTACCTCAACCAACTCCAGTTGGGTCAGCAGGGCTTTGCCTTTATCATCAATGGAAACCATGAATTTGTCTACCATCCTCAACACACAGTTTATAGCTCATCTAGCGAAATGGAGGCCATGAAACCCTATATTGAGACAGGGCAGGGTTATACTCCAGACCACCAATCCTACGTCAGTCAGGAAAAGATTGCTGGAACTGATTGGACGGTCCTTGGCGTGTCTTCACTGGAGAAGTTAGACCAGGTTCGGAGTCAACTCATGTGGACCTTGTTTGGGGCTAGTGTCACATCTCTTCTTGCCTGTCTCTGCTTGGTGTGGTTCAGTCTCAAGCGCTGGATTGCCCCCTTGAAGGACCTGAGAGATACCATGCTGAAAATTGCTTCTGGATCTCAAAATCTGCGTGCCAAGGAAGCTGGTGCCTATGAACTGAGAGAGGTGACTCGCCAGTTCAATGCCATGTTGGATCAGATTGATCAGCTGATGGCAGATGTTCGCAGACAGGAAGAAACGACCCGTCAGTATGAACTTCAAGCCCTATCAAGTCAGATCAATCCGCATTTCCTCTATAATACCCTTGACACTATCATCTGGATGGCTGAATTTCAGGACAGTCAGCGAGTGGTTCAGGTGACCAAGTCCTTGGCGACCTATTTCCGCTTGGCACTCAATCAAGGAAAGGACTTGATTTGCCTGTCTGATGAAATCAATCATGTCCGCCAGTATCTCTTTATCCAGAAACAACGCTATGGCGATAAGCTGGAATATGAAATTGATGAAAATCCTGCCTTTGATAATCTAGTCTTACCCAAGCTGGTGTTACAACCTCTAGTAGAAAATGCTCTTTATCATGGCATCAAGGAAAAGGAAGGTCAGGGTCATATTAAAGTTTCTGTCCAGAAAAAGGATGCAGGACTAGTCATCCGCATTGAGGATGATGGAGTTGGCTTCCAAGCTGTGGGCGATAGTAGTCAGAGTAACCTCAAACGTGGGGGAGTTGGCCTTCAAAATGTTGACCAACGGCTCAAACTTCATTTTGGCGAAAACTATCAGATGAAGATTGATTCTGCACCCGAAAAAGGAACGACGGTTGAAATATACATAAATAGAATAGAAACTAGTTAACTCCCAGTCAATTCTGGGAGTTTTACTTTTAAAAATCAGAATGATCAGTCCGTCTTGATAAAATCAGTAAAAAAAGATATGATAGTAGGAGAAAAATGAGGTTAAGAGTGATGGACAAAAGTAGAATTGAAACAGAAACACAGCAGGTAATTGAAGATATTTTGAAAAAGGCTGGATTGCATGAAGGAAGCCTCTTTGTCCTAGGTCTATCTTCTAGCGAAGTTTTAGGAGGCCATATAGGCAAGGAATCAAGCCAAGAAATTGGCGAAATCATTGTGAAAACCATCCTAGATATCCTAGAGGAAAAAGGAATTCACCTAGCTGTTCAAGGTTGTGAACATGTTAATCGGGCCCTGGTCGTTGAACGTCAAGTGGCGGAGCAGTTTAGTCTGGAAATCGTTAGCGTCCTTCCGACTCTTCATGCAGGCGGTTCGGGTCAGTTGGCAGCCTTCAAGTTTATGAAGGACCCTGTTGAAGTGGAGTTCATCACGGCTCATGCGGGAATTGATATCGGAGATACCGCGATTGGCATGCATGTTAAACATGTGCAGGTTCCGATTCGCCCTGTACTGCGTGAAATTGGGCATGCCCATGTAACGGCTCTAGCTAGTCGTCCAAAATTAATCGGAGGTGCGCGTGCGCAGTATCCAGAAGACTTCATAAGAAAATCATAAGTGGGCGAAGAATGGTCATAAGTTAGAGAGACATTTCAAGTATATAGAGGTTAAAGTGGAAAATTGTGTTTATATCATTTCGTGTCCCCCAGGTGTTGGAAAGAGCACTGTCAGCAAAGAGTTGGCCTATTCTTTTGACAAAAGTGCAGTTATAGAGGGGGATATGATTTACTTAATGATAAAAAGTGGTCTCGTAGCTCCTTGGGAAGATGATGGATTTTACATGGATTTGTTCTGGGATAATATTATCAGTCTGACCAATAATTTCTTGGATCGTGGCCTTACTGTCGTGATAGAGTATGTCATATTTGAAGATCAACTAAAGAAAATTGCAGCCTTCTTAAAGAAAAAACAAATTAAGCTAAAGTATTGTGTTTTAATAGCAGAAGAAGAAACCTTGAAAGATAGGGATTCTGCTCGGAAAGAAATTGAGAGAACAGGCGATTTATCAATCCAAGCTAGAAATGACTTCTTAGCTAAAAATAGTGAGAAACATCATTTTCTGTACACGGATGATTTAGATGTCAAAGAAACGGTAGGCATCATTAAAACTTCAAATCAATTTTTAATTTCTGAACAGTAAAAGACAGAGAGAGTAAGGGTATAGAAACCAAGACTCTCCTTTTTTTGTTGAATTCTTGTGCAAAGTACTCCAAACAAGACCATCTTTTACAAGAAGAAGGGGGGCTATCTGATGGAAAATTGCCAAAAGTAGAAAAAGCAACTTAGAGAAGATTTTTCGTTATAGAAATCAGTAAACAAACTGGATTTAGCTGCACTAGGTCGGCTTTTTTGTGCTATACTTAAGATATGCATAGAAAAACAGTGATTGATTTTAGGGCTTTGGGGGAGAGATACACCTTTACCCAGCCGATCAAAGAGTTAAAAACGAGAGACTTAGCAGAAGTAGCAGACATTCTAGCACAAGTGGAAAGCTACCAAGAGCAAGGCTATTATGTAGTGGGCTACGTTAGTTACGAGGCTGCACCTGCATTTGAGGAGAAATTAGCAGTTCACAAAGCTCCTTTACTGGCAGAGTATCTGCTATATTTTACAGTTCACGATAGGGTGGAAACATCCCCTATTCCTCTGACTTATGATGAGGTTGATTTGCCTTCAAAGTGGCAGGAAGTGACGTCTGCAGAGGACTATGAAAAGGCTATTGCCCAGATTCACCATCATTTGCGTCAAGGTGACACCTATCAGGTCAATTACACTGTCCAACTCAAGCAAGATTTAAGTGCCAATCCTTTTGCCATTTACAATCGTATGGTGGTAGAGCAGGAGGCGGGCTACAATGCTTATGTTGAGCATGACGATATGGCAGTGATTTCCATGAGTCCAGAGCTCTTTTTTGAGCAAAATGACCGAGAATTAACGACTCGTCCAATGAAGGGAACAACCCAGCGGGGAGTGACTGACCAAGAAGACCTTGTCCAAGCTAGCTGGTTGGAGCAGGATCCTAAAAACCGCTCTGAAAATATGATGATTGTGGACCTCTTACGCAACGATATGAACCGTATTTCTGAAGTTGGAAGTGAGCATGTAGAACGTCTGTGTCAAGTGGAGCAGTATTCGACCGTTTGGCAAATGACTTCGACCATCAAGAGTCAGTTACGATTGGATGTGGACTTGGTTGCCATTTTTCGCTCTCTCTTTCCTTGTGGATCCATAACGGGAGCACCGAAAATTGCGACTATGGAAATCATCAAGGCCCTGGAGCCTCAACCTAGAGGAGTTTACTGTGGAACGATTGGTCTCTTACTTCCAAATGGGCGACGAATTTTCAATGTCGCCATTCGGACTATCCAACTGCATCAAGGGAAAGCCATCTATGGAGTGGGTGGTGGCATTACTTGGGATAGTACTTGGGAATCTGAATACCGAGAGGTTCATCAAAAGGCGGCTGTTCTCTATCGTAAACAAGC
>CAJPSM010000082.1 GCA_905373305.1 uncultured Streptococcus sp.
GTGGTGACCTTTGGCCTTTTCCAAGCTGGAACAACCAACAATGTCATTACAGACATTGCCTTTTTACATGGCACCATTCGAGCTTTGACTCAGGACATGAGCCTCTTGGTGCAAAAAAGAGTCAAGACTGTCGCAGAAGGAGTTGCAGTAGCCTTTGGGATGGAAGTCGAAATCGAACTTAAACAAGGGGGCTACCTACCTGTTGAGAACAATCCAGCCTTGGCGCGTGAACTAATGGATTTCTTTGAAGAAAAAGAGGGAGTCGAGTTGATTGATATCGAGCCTGCTATGACTGGTGAGGACTTTGGCTATCTCCTTTCAAAGGTTGATGGGGTCATGTTTTGGTTAGGTATCGATAGTCCCTACGCCCTTCACCACCCTCAGATGAACCCCAAGGAAGAAGCTTTAACCATTGGGGTTGATGCAGTCTCTAGTTTCCTGAAAAAGAAGGCAGCAGAGTAGAGGTGTTGTCTATGAAATCAGAATTACGTAAGCAAGTCTTGCAAGAAATGAAGGCTATGCCCCAGGAGCAAAAACAGGCTATGGATCGAGCTTTAACGGATCGACTTTTGCAACATCCTTTTTACCAAGAAGCCAAGGTCATCGCAACCTACCTCTCTTTTCCGCATGAGTTTCAAACGCAGGGACTGATCGATCAGGCGCTGAGGGATGGCAAGAAGGTACTGATACCCAAAACCTATCCCAAGGGGCGCATGGAGTTTGTGGTCTACGATCCGCAGCAATTGGTAAAAACTTCCTTTGGTTTACTGGAACCACAAGGAGACTTGGAAGTGGTGGATACCTCTCAGATTGATTTGATTCATGTTCCGGGCTTGGCTTTTACGACAGAGGGGTACCGGATTGGATATGGTGGAGGCTATTACGACCGCTATCTGGAGAATTTTGCTGGTCATACCATGAGTACAATCTATCCTTGTCAAATCCAGAATTTCAACTCGGAAGACCATGATATTCCCGTTCAGGAGGTATTGATCTATGAAGGAAATCTTTGATAAACGTTACCCTATGACTAGTTTTTTCCTCCTAGTGACGGCTTTGGTATTTCTATTGATATTGGTTACTACGGGTATCAACTTTGACCATGTAAAAACTCTGTTTCAGTTTGGAGCTATGTATGGGCCAATCATTCGCCTGTTCCCAGAGCAGGTATGGCGCCTTTTTTCGGCTATATTTGTGCATATTGGTTGGGAGCATTTCATTGTTAATATGATTTCACTTTACTTTCTTGGACGACAGGTGGAGGAGATTTTCGGCTCTAAGCAGTTCTTCTTTCTCTATCTCTTATCAGGAATGATGGGGAATCTCTTCGTTTTTGCTTTTACACCGAAAACCCTAGCGGCAGGAGCATCCACCTCCCTCTATGGGCTCTTTGCTGCGATTATAGTCTTGCGCTATGCAACTCGCAATCCCTATATCCAGCAGTTGGGGCAATCCTATCTGACGCTTTTCGTGATAAATATTATTGGCAGTGTTATGATTCCAGGAATTAGCCTAGCAGGACATATTGGTGGCGCAGTAGGTGGGGCCTTTCTAGCAGTCATCTTTCCAGTCAAATGGGAGAGAAGGATGTATAGTACCAGCCAGCGAATCGGAGCAACCGTACTTTTTGTCGCACTCGCCGTTTTCCTTTTCTACAAAGGAATGAGCTATGTGTAGAGGTGGAATAGTTTAGAAAGAGCCACGGGACTATTGTCCCAGGCTCTTTATTGTATAAGGTGTTTTTTATTTCCCCTCAGATAACTCTTTTCCGAGTTGGATGAGGTAGTCTTTCAAGTCGTCTTTAACTTGAGGGTGCTTGAGGGCGTAGTCAATGGACGTTTTCATAAAGCCAAACTTATCTCCGACATCGTAGCGAGCTCCCTTGAACTCACGAGCAAACACACGTTGTGTTTTATTGAGGGTGTCGATTGCATCGGTAAGCTGAATTTCATTTCCTGCACCTGGAGTTTGGTTTTCGAGGATTTGAAAAATTTCAGGTGTGAGGAGATAGCGTCCAATAATAGCAAGGTCGCTAGGAGCATCCTCTGGAGCTGGTTTTTCAACGAAGGTCTCAACGCTGTAAAGACCGTTTTTTCCTTCACCTTGCGGAGCAATCACCCCATAGGCAGATACTTCGTCGTGAGGGACAGGCATGACAGCGATAGTGGACGCGTGCGTACGCTCGTAGTCATCCATGAGTTGTTTGGTAAGCGGAACAGCCTTGTCGTTGGTGATATCCATCAAGTCGTCACCAAGCATAACGACAAAAGGTTCGTTTCCGACGAAAGCCTTGGCTTGCAAAACAGCATCTCCGAGACCGCGCGGATGAGTTTGGCGGATAAAATGCAGACGCATACCAGTCGTTTCATCAACTAGTTTCAAAAGATCTGTTTTCCCTTTTTCTTTGAGGTTGTATTCCAATTCGAAGTTTGAGTCGAAATGGTCCTCGATGGAACGTTTTGACTTACCTGTAACAACCAAGATATCTTCGATTCCAGACTTGAGGGCTTCTTCAACGATAAATTGGATGGTTGGTTTGTCTACGATTGGCAACATTTCCTTGGCCAAGGCTTTAGTTGCAGGGAGGAAACGAGTTCCCAATCCAGCGGCAGGGATGACTGCTTTTCTGACTTTTTGTTTCATAATGTTCCTTTCTATAAGGGTCTAAGACCATTCGTTTTCTGCTTTAAATTCATTGTTCATGATGTCATTGATTGCTTCTTTAATATTGACACCTTCATAGATAACTCGGTAGATGGCTTGTGTGATTGGCATGTAGACACCCAATTCCTGAGCCAGTTCGTATGCTGCTCGGGTTGTTGAAATTCCTTCAATGACCATGCCCATGTTGGCTTCGATGTCTGCTAGAGATTCTCCACGACCGAGAGCGTCACCCGCTCTCCAGTTACGAGAGTGGACAGATGTACCAGTTACAATCAAATCACCGACTCCAGAAAGACCGCTATAAGTCAGAGGATTAGCTCCAAGAGCGACTCCTAGTCGTGTGATTTCTGCTAATCCTCGAGCGATGATGGCTGCCTTGGCATTGTCACCAAATCCTAGGCCATGTAATGCACCTGCACCAACTGCGATGATGTTTTTCAAAGCACCGGCAGTTTCAACCCCGATGACATCCGTATTGGTATAGAGGCGGAAGTAGTGATTGCTAAAGAGATTTTGGACATACTGGGCAGTTTCAAGATCCTTGGATGCTGCAGTAATCAAGGTGATATCGCGTACAATGGTTTCCTCAGCGTGGCTAGGTCCTGAAACAACGACGATTTCACTACGGAGATCAGCTGGAATTTCCTCTTCAAGAATGGTTGATAGACGTTTGTGACTATCTGGTTCCAATCCTTTGGAGGCATGCATGATGACAACCTTGTGATCGAGTACCTTTGCTACTTGTTGGGCAACCAGTCTCGTTACTTTTGTTGGGACAACAAATAAAACAGCGTCCACACCCTTTAATGTTTCTCCCAAGTCATGGTAGGCCTTGATTTTTTTGTCGAGTAGGATATCTTTAAAGTAGCGTTTGTTTGTATGTTGGCTATTGATTTCATCGATTTGGTCAGGAATATTTCCCCAAATCCGAACCTCGTGTCCATTGTCGTTTAGGACCTGCGAAAGGGCAGTTCCCCAAGAACCAGGACCCAAGACAGCGATGGTTTGTTTCTTCATTTTTTCCTCCTTGTAAGAGTTCTTCTTATCATTTTATCATAAAAAGCCTTTTCATGCATTACTTGCGAGTGAAAGCGCACTAATTTATAATAAGAAAACGCCTTTGACAAGATTCCTCTTTTTTGCTAGAATAGCATCAACATGAAAGAATGAGAGGAGCTGGCGAATTTCGTCACTCCCTTTTGTCTATCTGATTAGGAGGAAGTATGCTGATTGAAAAAATTAAAGCCTATAAATGGCAAGCCTTGGCATCCTTTGTGATGACAGGCTTGATGGTTGCGAGCTCGCTCTTGCAACCTCGCTATTTGCAGGAGGTTTTAGATGCTTTACTGGCTGGCCGACATGAGGCCATTTATAGTATTGGGGCATGGTTGATAGGAGTAGCCCTCGTGGGTCTGGTTGCAGGTGGTGTCAATGTTCTTCTTGCAGCCTATATCGCTCAGGGAGTATCTTCGGATCTTAGGGAAGATGCTTTTCGTAAAATCCAAACCTTTTCTTATGCTAATATTGAGCAGTTTAACGCTGGGAATCTGGTTGTCCGCATGACCAATGATATCAACCAAATTCAGAATGTGGTGATGATGGTTTTCCAAATCCTTTTCCGTCTTCCCTTGCTTTTTATCGGTTCCTTTATCTTAGCGGTTCACACCCTGCCTTCGCTTTGGTGGGTAATTGTCCTTATGGTAGTGCTGATTTTTGCGCTTACAGGTATCATGATGGGGATGATGGGGCCGCGCTTTGCCAAGTTTCAAACCCTTCTTGAACGAATTAATGCTATCGCCAAGGAAAATCTACGTGGTGTGCGTGTGGTTAAATCCTTTGTGCAAGAAAAAGAGCAATTTAACAAGTTTACTGAGGTCTCAGATGAGCTTCTGGGTCAAAATCTCTACATCGGCTATGCTTTTTCTGTAATGCAGCCCTTTATGATGTTAGTCGGATATGGAGCAGTTTTTCTTTCAATCTGGCTGGTGGGTGGAATGGCCCAATCAGATTCGTCTGTCGTTGGTTCCCTTGCTTCCTTCGTTAACTATCTCAGTCAGATTATTTTCACCATTGTCATGATAGGTTTTTTGGGGAATACAGTCAGTCGTGGTATGATTTCGATGATGCGTATCCGTGAGGTTCTAGATACTGAGCCAGCGATGACTTTTAAGGATCTTCCAGATGAGGATCTAGAAGGAAGTCTTTCTTTTGAAAATGTGACCTTCACTTATCCTACCGATGAAGAGCCCATGCTTAAGAATGTAACCTTTGATATTGCGCCTGGTCAGATGGTCGGTGTTGTTGGAGCGACTGGGGCAGGTAAGTCCACTCTTGCTCAGTTAATTCCACGACTTTTTGACCCACAGGAGGGTTCTATCAAGATTGGTGGCAAGGACATTCGAGACGTCAGCGAGGGAACCTTGCGTAAAACAGTTTCCATCGTCTTGCAACGGGCTATTCTCTTTAGTGGAACCATTGCAGATAATATCCGTCAAGGAAAAGGCGATGCCAGCGTGTCCGAACTGGAACGTGCAGCACGAATCGCCCAAGCCAGCGAATTTATCGGGCGCATGGAAAACAAATTTGATAGTCCGGTCGAGGAACGTGGCACCAACTTTTCTGGTGGGCAAAAACAACGGATGTCGATAGCCCGTGCGATTGTCAGCAATCCCCGTATCCTGATTTTTGACGATTCGACTTCGGCCTTGGATGCCAAGTCAGAGAGACTGGTGCAGGAAGCTTTGAACAAAGACCTGAAAGGGACAACAACGATTATCATCGCTCAAAAGATCAGTTCAGTCGTCCATGCAGACAAGATTTTGGTCTTGGACCAAGGACGATTGATTGGAGAAGGCAGGCATGCAGATTTGGTAGCTAGCAATGCCGTCTACCGTGAAATCTACGAAACACAATGACAAAGGAGAGCTTGTAAACTTTAAAATAATTCCAGAAAAATCGAACG
>CAJPSM010000083.1 GCA_905373305.1 uncultured Streptococcus sp.
TAAAAACACCCCAAAAGTTAGATTTTTTCTGTCTAACTTTTGGGGTGCAGTTCACAAACTGGCGTTTTATTTTTTAGGATTTTGATGTGTCAAGTTTAGTCCCCAAGGAACGAGGTTTTCAGTTTTGTTTTTGATGCGTGTGATATTATCCTTGTGACGAATGATAATCAAGCTAGCAAGTGCTAAGATAATAGCGATAAAAAGAAGGTCATAGCTGCTCAGAATAAAACCAAATAGTGGAAATAGGAGAACTCCGATAACGGCTGCGATAGAAGCGGTAACGCTAGACAGTGAAATCATACTACCTAGATAGAGGCTTCCAAAGAATACGATTGCTAGATAGAGACAGAAAACAGGCGCAAATCCGAAAATCACTCCAGCACTGGTTGCGACAGCCTTGCCACCCTTAAATCCTGCAAAGATAGGGAAAGTATGTCCAATTACAGCCAAAAGTCCAAATACAAGAGGTGATACACCTTGTAGGTGGAAAAGAATTGGAAGGAGAGTGGCCAAGGTTCCTTTAAAGAAGTCAATCACAAAGGTTGCCATACCCGCTTTCTTACCTAAAATTCGGAAAGTATTGGTTGTTCCGGTGTTTCCAGAACCATGTTCACGAAGATTTGTTTGAAAAAAGAGTTGTCCAATCCAAAGACCAGACGGAATCGAACCTAGTAAATATGCTAGAATTAATAATACAAATGTCATCATAGACCTATTATACCATGAAATGCTGTGGAAAGTCAGAGAATATCATGTGAAATTGTGACAGCTGAATGGGAAAAACTTTGCAAAATACCCATAAAACCTGTAAAATAGAAAAGATGAACAAATAGGAGGTTCCTTGTGTCAAAAAAGGAAATCAATATTAATAACTACAATGATGATGCCATTCAGGTGCTAGAAGGGTTGGATGCGGTCCGTAAACGTCCGGGGATGTATATTGGATCGACTGACGGTGCTGGTCTCCATCACCTAGTCTGGGAAATTGTGGACAATGCAGTCGATGAAGCCTTGTCTGGATTTGGTGACCGCATTGATGTGACCATCAATAAAGACGGCAGTCTAACCGTTCAAGACCATGGTCGAGGGATGCCGACCGGGATGCACGCCATGGGAATTCCAACTGTTGAAGTTATCTTTACCATTCTCCACGCTGGAGGGAAATTCGGTCAAGGGGGTTATAAGACATCTGGTGGTCTCCACGGGGTGGGATCTTCAGTCGTTAATGCCCTTTCTAGTTGGCTAGAAGTTGAAATTACTCGTGACGGTACAGTCTACAAGCAACGTTTTGAAAATGGTGGGAAACCCGTCACAACCTTGAAAAAAATTGGTACAGCACCCAAGTCTAAGACAGGTACCAAAGTTACCTTCATGCCTGACGCGACGATCTTTTCTACGACTGACTTCAAGTACAATACCATTTCAGAACGACTCAATGAGTCAGCCTTTCTCTTAAAAAATGTTACCTTGTCTTTGACAGATAAGCGAACAGATGAAGCAATCGAATTCCATTATGAGAACGGGGTACAAGACTTTGTTTCTTACCTCAATGAAGACAAGGAAACCTTGACGCCAGTCCTATACTTTGAAGGCGAAGACAATGGTTTCCAAGTGGAGGTTGCCCTCCAGTACAATGATGGATTTTCAGATAACATTCTATCCTTTGTCAATAACGTTCGTACTAAAGATGGTGGAACGCATGAGACAGGACTTAAGTCTGCCATTACTAAGGTCATGAATGACTACGCGCGTAAGACAGGACTTCTCAAGGAAAAAGATAAAAATCTTGAAGGTTCAGATTATCGCGAGGGACTAGCAGCCGTTCTTTCTATTCTGGTTCCTGAAGAACACCTCCAGTTTGAGGGTCAGACCAAGGACAAACTTGGAAGCCCACTAGCTCGTCCAGTTGTGGATGGGATTGTGGCTGATAAGTTGACCTTCTTCCTCATGGAAAATGGGGAACTCGCTTCCAATCTCATTCGCAAGGCTATTAAGGCGCGTGATGCTCGTGAGGCAGCACGTAAGGCGCGTGATGAGAGCCGAAATGGTAAGAAAAATAAAAAAGATAAGGGCTTGCTTTCTGGTAAATTGACTCCAGCCCAGTCTAAAAATCCAGCAAAGAACGAACTCTATCTGGTCGAGGGGGACTCTGCCGGTGGTTCTGCCAAGCAAGGCCGTGACCGTAAGTTCCAGGCTATCTTGCCCCTTCGAGGTAAGGTTATCAATACAGCCAAGGCCAAGATGGCGGATATCCTTAAAAACGAGGAAATCAACACCATGATTTATACCATCGGTGCGGGTGTGGGAGCAGATTTTTCTATTGAAGATACTAACTATGACAAGATCATTATCATGACCGATGCGGATACCGATGGTGCTCATATTCAAACCTTGCTCTTAACCTTTTTCTACCGTTACATGCGTCCGCTAGTTGAGGCAGGACATGTCTATATCGCCCTTCCGCCTCTTTACAAGATGTCCAAAGGCAAAGGCAAGAAAGAAGAAGTGGCCTACGC
This sequence comes from uncultured Streptococcus sp., assembly GCA_905373305.1. Classification (GTDB taxonomy): domain Bacteria; phylum Bacillota; class Bacilli; order Lactobacillales; family Streptococcaceae; genus Streptococcus. The sequence goes on from CAJPSM010000083.1 coordinate 2,517, forward strand.
TTGGACGGACGGAGAGCTAGAAGAACTCCGTAAGCAGTTTGGCAAAGGCGCAACCCTCCAACGCTACAAGGGACTTGGTGAGATGAACGCGGACCAGCTCTGGGAAACAACCATGAACCCAGAAACGCGTACCCTCATCCGTGTCACTATCGAAGACCTAGCACGCGCAGAACGTCGCGTCAATGTCCTCATGGGAGATAAGGTCGAACCACGTCGTAAGTGGATTGAGGATAATGTTAAGTTTACGCTGGAGGAAGCGACAGTGTTTTAAGAAAGTATAGGAAATATTATAGTGAGACAGAATTATTTTGAGTTTATTAAAAGTATGCGCTTTGATGCTAAGAAAGAAATAGACATAGTAAAAAAAATACTGCATGAAGATATTTATATAGAGAATCATAAAACGAATCTGCAGACATTTTTTTCTAATGGATACAAAGAGCATTATCCAGTGGAGAAGAAAGGACAGCATGCTACATTTGAAGAAAAATTTACTGCTATTTCCCAATATTATACCAGTGTTGATTACCTTTATACTGCTTTTGAATTTATTATTGATTTATATTCAGAAATAAGAAATAAAGATAAATTTGCAAAAGACTACGTGACATCTAAAAAACTTGAAAAAATAGAGGATTCAGGCTGGATTCCTGAAGATGATAATGAGTCTGAAATTTGGGAAGAAACTAGAAAGTATACTTCTCTAATGGATAAATACGAAAAATTATGTGAACGATTAGAGTATTCTTTAGATAAAACAAATCATGAACTGATCACTTTAGAAAATGGTGATAGAATCATCGTTGAAAAGAATGTTTATGCTTCGGAAGTTTCTCAGATTGTATCTGAATCCAATATTGAAGATGCGATAAAAGTTTTAGAATATAATCATTTTTCAAATAAGGGAAATATACAGCGTAAGAAAGAGATACTTCTTTCTTTAGCAGGCTATTTGGAGCCATATCTCAAGGAGTTTGAACGACCTAAAAAACTATCTGATGAATCAAAAGTCATTTATACTGAATTAAAAGAAGTATTGCGGCTAAATAAGGATAAATCAAAAATTATTGCTTTTGATAGGCTCTCTGAGATGTATAACAAAGGAGGATTAAGGCATAACAACGATAAGCAATATCATCTAAATATGAATGATGAGGAATTGGAACAATGGTATGATAATATTTATTCTTCAACTTTATTTGTGATTCTCAGTCTGGAGATGGGAAGAAATTTATCTAAGTTGAATGAATTGAAAAAGAAATGACTTCATCCCACACGAATAATCACCTTTCCCAGTTTTAAAACAAGAAATCCCACTTGGAGAATATCTTATCTAGTGAGAAATAACTCAAAACACACATGTGTGTTTTGAGTTATTGAAGTAAAATACGAATATTTAGATATGTTCTGGATTATTTTAGAGCAAAAACTTAAAAACACATCATTTTGATGGTAGGAGAGCTTGAGAAGAAAAGAATACGAGGCCTTCAGAAACAAGAGGAGCTAGGTAGTTATGAAAAATAACTCTATAAAAGATATGTGCAGACAACATAGAGGTGAAGTACAAATGCTGAGATTGATTTTACAAACAGCTAAAACTTTACAAGTTGAAGCTGTCGCCATGTCTGGTTCACGGACAAATCCAAAAGCACCAAAAGATGAGTTTCAGGATTACGACGTGGTCTATGTCGTGGACGACTTAGATAATCTGACGAGTGACCTTTCTTGGTTAGACCAGTTTGGCACTCGTATCATTGAGCAGCATAATGTCCTGGGCAACCGTCGACTTTATCTGATGCTATTTGAAGATGGAAATCGGATTGATTTGACCCTCTGTCCTACGGAGTATATTCAAGAGTGGGTGGATAGTGAAGCAGGGTTCACCGTTTTAGAAGATAAGAAGGGTTTATTTGAACCCTACTTTCCAAGTCCTCAACGTTTTTGGACAAGCCCAGCTAGTGCGATTGATTTTGAAAAAGCTTGTAATGAATTTTGGTGGGTGTCAGCCTACGTGGTTAAAGGGATTTGTCGCAAGCAAGTCATCTATGCTACTGACCATCTCTATGGGATTTGTCAGCAAGAACTCTTGAATGTCTTGGCTTGGCGAGTTGCAGCAGATAAGGGGACGATTTATATTGGCAAGAACTATAAATATCTCTTTAACTATTTACCTGCTGAGAAAGAGAAAGAATTCTCAAATCTGCTTGATTTCTCAAGTTTAGATAAAATCACTCAGTCTTTATATGCTACCATGGAACTTTTCCACCAAGAGGCTCAAATCCTTGCCCAAAAGATGGGATTTGATTACGATAAGGAAGTGTCTGAGAAGATGATTCAGTATGCTGAGGAGAGGTTGAACTAGTATGTTAGATTATGTATTTGCTACATTTTTTATGGGATTCCCAGGAGTACAAATTTTAGTATTGGTGTCCTCAATCTTTCTAGCTATTAAAAGAAATAAGTTACATAAAAGGGTGTATGGATTATTTTTCCCGATCATTATTACGATGTGTAATATTTGGCTTATTTCAATCGATCGCACAGAGCTTTTTGATGATGCTTTAAGATTTTCGTTCTTTCTAATTTCTTTTTGTTTACCTATGCTTATTTCTTCCACGATCTATCACTCCATACGCTTATATTATTTATACAAATCAATCAAGTGGAGAGTCTTCCCTATCAGTATCTGTTATTTATTCGGTTTAATTTTTCATTATCTTAATACAATGCATTGGGAGGAGCTATTTCGAGGGCAAAAGTTTATGTTTAATATCTTGCTGATATCAACTGCTATAGTTTCTTATTTACCTTGTCAATATTTGTACACACTTCAAATAAGAAAGAATAATCCATAGGAAATAGTTGCTTTTGCTTTATCTAAATAAGTGTTGTGAATGACTTAAATAGTATCTAAGAATATTTTTCTCAAGTACCAATTTTAATGTAAAACCTACTCTACATTCTTTGAAAGGAGTTGAACACGCCCTATATGTCTAACATTCAAAACATGTCCCTTGAGGACATCATGGGAGAGCGCTTTAGTCGCTACTCCAAGTACATCATTCAAGACCGGGCTTTGCCAGACATTCGAGATGG
>CAJPSM010000084.1 GCA_905373305.1 uncultured Streptococcus sp.
GAATAGATCTTGAACTTGAAGGGAGTGAAAAAAATGTCTAAAACAGTAGTACGTAAGAATGAATCTCTTGACGATGCACTTCGTCGTTTCAAACGTGCGGTTACTAAAGCTGGTACTCTTCAAGAAACACGCAAACGTGAATTCTATGAAAAACCTTCTGTAAAACGTAAACGTAAATCAGAAGCAGCTCGTAAACGTAAAAAATTCTAATTTGAAATGAAAGGCTAGACTTGTCTAGCCTTTTTTCTTTCCAAATAAATACTGTAAATCCTGCAAAAAAAGGAAACTTCCTACCACAATTTGATATAATAGTAGGGAGAACTCGATTGAAGGAGGAAATTATGTCGGTTTTAGTAAGAGATGTCATTGAAAAGCTCAGACTAGATATTGTCTATGGTGAAGGCGAGTTACTTGAAAAGGAAATCAACACTGCGGACATTATGAGACCAGGTCTTGAAATGACGGGCTATTTTGATTACTATACTCCAGAACGGATTCAACTGTTAGGGATGAAGGAGTGGTCCTATTTGGTCGCTATGCCTGCCCATAACCGTTATCAAGTTCTGAAGAAAATGTTTCTACCTGAAACACCTGCTGTCATCGTTGCTCGTGGCTTAGTAGTGCCAGAAGAAATGTTGAAAGCTGCTAGAGAATGTAAGATTGCGATTTTAACAAGTCGAACATCAACCAGTCGTTTATCTGGAGAGTTATCTAGCTACCTTGATTCCCGTTTGGCTGAACGTACGAGTGTGCATGGTGTCTTGATGGATATCTATGGTATGGGTGTCTTGATCCAAGGGGATAGTGGTATCGGTAAGAGTGAGACAGGTCTTGAGCTTGTGAAACGCGGACACCGTTTGGTAGCGGATGACCGTGTGGATATCTTTGCTAAGGATGAAATGACCCTTTGGGGAGAGCCTGCTGAAATTTTAAAGCATTTGCTTGAGATTCGTGGAGTGGGGATTATCGATGTGATGAGTCTCTACGGAGCAAGCGCTGTAAAAGATTCTTCACAAGTTCAGCTGGCAGTCTATTTGGAAAATTACGATACCCAAAAGACTTTTGATCGTCTAGGAAACAATGCCGAAGAACTCGAAGTTTCTGGTGTAACGATTCCACGTATCCGCATCCCAGTAAAAACAGGACGCAATATCTCAGTTGTTATTGAGGCAGCAGCTATGAACTATCGCGCTAAGGAAATGGGCTTTGATGCGACGCGTTTATTTGAAGAACGCTTGACTAATCTCATCTCCAAAAATGAGGTGAAAGATGATTAATCCAGTTGCATTTGAAATCGGTCCTTTTTCCATTCGTTGGTATGCCTTGTGTATTGTGGCAGGCTTGGTCTTGGCAGTCTATCTTGCCATGAAAGAAGCTCCTAAAAAGAAAATTTTGTCAGATGATATTCTAGATTTTATCTTAATTGCCTTTCCTATTGCGATTTTAGGTGCCAGACTTTACTATGTGCTCTTTCGCTTAGATTACTATCTTCAAAATCCAGGTGAAATTATTGCCATCTGGAATGGTGGTTTGGCCATTTATGGAGGTTTGATAGCGGGAGCTATTATACTCTATATCTTTGCGGATAGAAAACTAATCAATACTTGGGATTTCTTAGACATAGCAGCACCGAGCGTGATGGTTGCCCAAAGTTTGGGTCGCTGGGGGAACTTTTTTAACCAAGAAGCCTACGGTGCAGCAGTAGATAGTCTAGATTATTTGCCAGGCTTCATTCGTGAACAGATGTACATTGACGGTAGCTACCGTCAGCCGACCTTCCTTTACGAGTCGGTTTGGAATCTGATTGGATTTGCTTTGATTCTGATTTTTAGAAGAAAATTGAAGGGAATCAGACGAGGTCATATCACTGCTTTCTACTTGATTTGGTATGGTTTTGGTCGTATGATCATCGAAGGAATGCGAACGGATAGCCTTATGTTCTTTGGACTGCGGGTGTCCCAATGGTTATCAGTTGTCCTGATCGGACTCGGTATTTTTATCATACTTTATCAAAATCGAAAGAAAGCCCCTTTCTATCATATCTAAGGAGGAAAACTAAATGTTAGAAGTTGCTTATATTCTTGTTGCGATTGCTTTGATCGTTTGTTTAGTCTATCTGACGATTACCATTCAAAAAGCAGGTCGAATGATTGATGAGACGGAGAAAACCATCAAAACCTTGTCTTCAGATGTAGATGTTACTTTACATCATACCAATGAATTGTTGGCTAAGGTCAATGTATTGGCAGACGATATTAATGTCAAAGTTGCGACGATTGATCCACTCTTTACAGCCGTGGCGGACTTATCTGAGTCAGTATCTGACCTCAATCAACATGCGCGTGTCTTGGGCAAAAAAGCTTCATCAGCTGGTTCAAAGACTATTAAAACGGGTGCAGGCTTGTCAGCTCTTCGTTTCGCAAGTAAATTTTTCAAAAAATAAAAAAGGAGAAATCTCATGGGTAAACTATCCTCAATCCTTTTAGGAACGGTTTCTGGTGCAGCTCTTGCTTTGTTTTTGACTAGTGACAAGGGAAAGCAAGTTTGTAGTCAAGCTCAGGATTTTCTAGATGACTTGAGAGAAGATCCAGAATATGCCAGAGAGCAGGTCTGTGAGAAACTGACAGAAGTGAAGGAACAAGCAAGGGACTTTGTGCTGAAAACAAAGGAACAAGTAGAATCTGGCGAAATTACTTTTGACAGTGTCCTTGATCAAGCCAAAACATGTGCACGACAAGCGACAGAAGCATCAAAAGAAACCTTTAACAATCTCAAGGAGCAATGGCAAGACCAGTCAGTAACTCCAGATATCGTAGAAGACGAAGAAGAGATTATTATTGATATTACAGAAGAATAAAACCATCACCATCCCTGGTTCAGGAGATGGTGATTTTTATATGGAAAGCAGTCTTTGTGGTATAATAAATACTATGCAGAAAAAACCAACGTCAGCCTATGTGCATATTCCCTTTTGCACACAGATTTGTTATTATTGTGACTTTTCAAAGGTGTTTATCAAGAATCAGCCAGTAGATAGTTATTTGGAGCATCTGCTAGAAGAGTTTCGTTCTTATGATATCCAAAAATTGCGAACCCTCTACATTGGAGGTGGGACGCCAACGGCTCTGTCCGCTCCGCAACTAGAAGTGCTCTTGGATGGCTTGACTAAAAACTTGGACTTGTCTGCCTTGGAAGAGTTGACCATTGAAGCCAATCCAGGTGACTTGGATGCGGATAAGATTGCGGTTTTGAAACAGTCACCAGTCAATCGTGTTTCCTTGGGAGTGCAGACTTTTGATGACAAAATGCTGAAAAAGATTGGGCGTAGTCACTTGGAGAAGGATATTTATGAGAATATCGACCGTCTCAAACTGGCTGGTTTTGACAATATCTCCATCGACCTAATCTACGCTCTACCTGGTCAAACTATGGCTCAGGTCAAGGACAATGTCGCTAAAGCTATTGCACTTGATATTCCTCATATGAGCCTTTATAGCTTGATTTTGGAAAATCATACGGTCTTTATGAACCGCATGCGACGTGGGAAATTGCCCCTGCCCAAGGAAGAACTGGAAGCGGAGATGTTTGAGTACATCATCGCAGAGCTTGAGCGAGCTGGTTTTGAGCATTATGAGATTTCGAATTTCTGCAAGCCTGGATTTGAAAGTCGCCACAATCTCATGTACTGGGACAATGCTGAGTATTATGGTATTGGTGCGGGTGCTTCGGGTTATGTGAACGGGGTGCGCTATAAAAACCACGGTCCAATCCGCCACTATCTCAATGCGGTAGAGGCAGGAAATGCTCGGATTACAGAAGAACACCTGAGTCAAAGGGAGCAGATGGAAGAAGAAATGTTCCTAGGCCTCCGGAAAAAATCCGGGGTTTCCATGGCGCGATTTGAGGAAAAATTTGGACGATCCTTTGATGGACTTTATGGCGAAATCATCAGAGACTTGGTTCAACAAGGACTCATGCAGATCGATGGTGATCGTGTCCGAATGACAAAGAGAGGTCTCTTTTTAGGAGACACTGTAGCAGAACGATTTATTTTGGAGTAGAACAATGGGCTTAACTTATCAAATGAAAATGAAAATTCCTTTTGATATGGCGGACATGAACGGTCATATCAAACTTCCAGATGTGATTTTGCTGTCCTTGCAAGTATCAGGTATGCAGTCAATTGAGCTGGGAGTTAGCGACAAGGATGTGCTAGAACGTTACAATCTAGTCTGGATTATTACAGATTATGCGATTGACGTAGTTCGCTTGCCTCGCTTTGCTGAGGAGATTACGATTGAAACGGAAGCATTGACTTACAATCGTCTTTTTTGCTACCGCCGTTTCACTATCTATGATGAAGCAGGTCAAGAAATCATTCGCATGGTAGCAACCTTTGTTCTCATGGACAGAGACAGTCGTAAAGTTCATGCTGTCGAACCGGAGATTGTTGCGCCTTACCAGTCTGAGTTTGATAAAAAACTCATCCGTGGGCCAAAGTATGCAAATCTAGAAGACCCGATCAGTAAAGACTACCATGTTCGTTTTTACGACTTGGATATGAATGGTCATGTTAATAACAGCAAATACCTGGATTGGATTTTTGAGGTCATGGGAGCAGACTTTCTGACCAAGTATATTCCAAAGAAGATCAATCTCAAATATGTCAAAGAAGTGCGACCAGGTGGTATGATTGCTTCATCTTATGAACTCAAGGGATTAGAAAGCAAGCATGAGATTATCAGTGATGGCGAGAACAATGCCCAAGCTATGATTACGTGGCAAGAAATTGAAGGCAATTAGAAAGGACGATATGGCTTATAAAGGTTATTTAATTGATTTAGACGGGACTATTTACAAGGGGAAAGATCGAATTCCGGCAGGTGAGGCTTTTGTCCATGAGTTGCAAAAGCGAGAAATTCCTTATCTCTTTGTAACTAACAATACAACCCGAACTCCAGAGAGTGTACAGGAGATGCTGGCTCAGAATTTTAATATCGACACGCCTCTTTCAACTGTCTACACGGCAACTCTAGCAACCATTGACTATATGAATGACTTGGGACTGGAAAAGACATTCTATGTCATCGGTGAAGCAGGGCTCAAAGATGCCATTAAAGCGGCTGGTTATGTTGAAGACAAGGAAAATCCTGCCTATGTGGTAGTTGGACTGGACTGGCAAGTTGACTATGAAAAATTTGCCACAGCAACTCTAGCCATTCAAAAAGGTGCTCACTTTATCGGAACCAACCCTGACCTCAATATCCCGACGGAACGTGGTCTCTTGCCTGGTGCTGGTTCACTAATTACACTTCTTGAAGTAGCAACACGGGTAAAACCAGTTTATATCGGGAAACCAAATGCTATCATCATGGACAAGGCGGTTGAGCACTTAGGTTTGAAAAGAGAAGAATTGCTCATGGTTGGGGACAATTACCTGACGGATATCCGAGCAGGGATTGACAATGGCATTCCAACGCTCTTGGTGACGACAGGTTTTACCAAAGCAGAAGAAGTGGCTGACCTGCCAATCG
>CAJPSM010000085.1 GCA_905373305.1 uncultured Streptococcus sp.
GGTATGTGGTAGAATTTTTTAGAAAGCCCATTTCTTGTAATATGAAAGGAGAACTTTGACCGAGGAGTGCAAAAAAAGACTGAACATTTTTCTTGCTCAGTCTTGACAGAATGGACTTTATCCTGTATCATTAGATGAAGACTGAGTAAGAAGGACGAGTTCTTACTCGGTAAGGCGGAAGGTGTTGACGCACCTTTCGTCTTTTTTTATTCGATTTATTTAATAAGTATTATAGCACACAAGTACCCACTATGCAAGTATTTTCTGTAAAAAAACAGCAGAAAAAACACTTTTTTGAAAAAGCGACTATTATATAACTTATTATATACTTTATTGTATAACTTACTTTTTCCCAAGACGACGTTTAGAAGGATAGCGAAAATTAGGCAAGCGATAGCAACGTTTTACCTTATTTTGTTTAACCTTGATTGTCCCTCCAGTTATATCATCAAGTTCCATCATTTCCTCATATTCCTCTCGCCAACAACCAAAGAAAAGCTCACGCAAGCCATCCTCATAATTCAGAATAATCATTTGGCTCATGGTCTGGGCGCCAAGTACCGTCCAGTACATACCACGCTTTTTCATGCGATAGGTGACTTTTCTGTGCTGGCTTTCCATAACCCCAATTCCTGAAGAACTAAGTCCTCTTAAATTAGCTGGTTTGGTGTATTGAAAATTTTGTAGGAGTTTATTTTTAAAGTGTTCAAACTCTTCTTCCTCCTCTTCTGTAGACAGTAAGCCCTCTGTCGTATCAAGGACAGTCCGCAGCTTTTCTTTGTCGTGCTGCTTGATCGCCTGGAAAGCTAAATCCAGGAGTTCTTCTGCATAAGGCCTAAAAGCAAGCTTCAGCTTCTGGTTGACATGGTAAGCGTCCCAGAAGTGCTCATGACGTTTTACCTTTAGGGCTTTGGCTATCTCTTTAAAGATATAGGGTGTATAACCATGACCGCCGTCCGAATTGGTAATCAGGATAGTTTCTTCCTTGATGTCAAAGTGGTTATAGAGGTAGTCTAGCACTTGATCTCTCGTCAATCGATTATCTAAGGAGATAAACTCTTTTTTCCCTTGAAGTTCAAAGCGGTTACTTCCTACCTTTTTGCTTCCCGTGTGAATGACAAAATGAGAGAGATCATAGTTTCGACTAGGATCTTCCTGATCACTCGCTTTCACCATCACCCCATCTCCTTCAATATAAATCACATCGACAGGCTGCTTTTCTTGAGCCTCTTCATCTCCATAAAAGCGATAAGTTGCTTTCTCCTTCAGAAGTTCATCGCAAAGTTTGACAGCCTTCACAACAATCGGCTTGGTGATACGGATATGATAAGTCAACTGAATAACCTGGATGACCTTATCATAAGGCATCATGGTAGAGAGGCAGGCCACCTGGTACATAAACTCCCAGGAGAAGCGAGTGTTCTTAGACAAGCCTAGCTTCTCATCGACAGGCACAACCCACTCACCCCCTTTCTTCCAACGGCGGCGTCTGAAGGTTATTTCTCCAAAAGTAAAGGCAACCGTCCGCTCCATTGAGTGAATACAGGTATAACCTCTGGCTTTCATGATGGGAACCATCTCTTCATCGTACTGAACGATGCTTTCATAAACATCTTTCGCATTTTGCGCAAATAATTGATCCTTTAATTCTCTTTCATCAAAAACAGTCATTAACACTCTCCTTGAAAGTTAAATTAAAATCTATTTTAATCAATTTTTACCTCTTTTTTCAACTAATAGACCTTAAATAAAAAAGAGCCTCACTTTGGAATGAAGCTCATTTTCTTATTTTTTCTTCTGGATAGAGTTCACCAGACGTTCAAAGACTGGATAAGCAATCATTGAGCAGGGGATGACTAGGAAAATAGCTACAATTGAGTCTGCTATAAAGGAGAAGTCCCCTGTAAAATGAACCATTATAGCAATAAGGGCAATAGGAAGAACCAAGACTGGTACAAACTTCAGAGCCAGTAGCCCTACAATCAGCAAGAACAGCATGCTTAAGCCGTAGGTCTTATAAAAGACAAAGACGGCCACCGTTCCCAAGAAGATAAAGAACAATCGGACTAAGGTTTTCATATTCAGGATAATCATGAGCTTATCTCCTTATTTTTTCAGTTTTCGCTGCATCCTTTCCCACTCCCGAATAATCAGATTTTCCAAATAATCTGAAGCTGATTTAGCTTGGTGATACTCCACCAACTCCTCCAGCTTGTCATAGCGGACATCATGGTGCAAGGAAAAAGGATAGCGGCCTTTCTTGTTATAGTTAGACGCAGCCTTTTTAGAGGTGCGGTTGCTTTTTGGGGGTGTCACGGACTGAGAAAGGGCTTCATTCAGGGATTGTTTTAACTTATCTTTATTTGGATTAAATGCCATTATTAATCTCTCCTCTTTAAATATTCTATAAATAAATCTTTAAGCTAATTGATTCATAGTTTCAATAATTGAATCTAAACTATTTTGAAGTACATCAAAGAAAGCCTGATGCTTTTTGTAAATTCTAGGATTGTTCTTCATATCAATAATTGTATTATCTTTTGTAGTTTGATTAAATAATTCTTTTTGTGGAATTGGACTTAAAACATTATCTTCTTCAGCCAGACCTGCCATCAACTCTTTTGATTTTATCTTACTACTAATCATATTTGGAAGGAAAAAAAGTTTAGCTGTAATAAGAGACTCACGACTTGGACGAACAATCTCTTCTTTACGATAAGCCTCTAATCTTAATTTAAGATTCTCCTTCCCTTCCTCAGAAAAATCACTTGGAATCACCGGACAAATAACCGCATGGCTAACCGCTATTGCATTCTTTGTTGCAGTACCAAAATCTGGGCGGCAGTCGATTAAGAGATAATCATATTCATCTAGGTTCATAGCTTGATAGTTAGCATCTAACCAGTCATAAAAATAAACATTTTTATTAGGATCAGTTTCTAACTTTCTTTCAATTTCGTCCAATCTCATAAATCCTGGAATTAAATCAATATTAGGTGCTACAGATATAATGTCTACTTCTCCACCCATATATACATTAGCAATAGTACCTTTTGTAGGATAAATATTAAAATAATGTGTAAGATTACACTGATGGTCTTCATCAGCTGCCAGGACTTTATAACCTTGTTCTGCTAACTCAGCAGCCATCATCAATAACGCAGTTGTTTTCCCTGCTCCTCCCTTTATAGCTGCAAATGTAATAATTTTCATCTAACTTCTCCTTGCATTATAATTATAAACATATACCTTTCTATACTTCTATTATACCACTACACAAAGGAATCGTCAACAAAAAATACACAATAAGTTATATAACTTATTGTGTATTTTATTATATACTTAATTATCCATTTCATTATCTAAGTTCTTACGTAAGAGCTTAGCCAAATGTCGCTCCGATATTCCCGCCAATGTAGGCTTTCAATTGGATTTGATTGACTGTGGTATTGAAGTTTCCAATAAAATAACAATTCTCTTCATTCTCTTTAGTCAACACCACCAAGAATTGAACCACATCGTCACTCTCTGAAGTGCTGACTTCTAGTTTTGCCTTTTGATAGGTGTATTGATTGACTAAAATTGCCATCGCAAAGGTTTGTATCATAGCGTTATCGGTCATGGAGAGGTGATTTTCAATCGTCCCTTTTACATCAGCAAGAGTTTTAGCCTTTTGGATATCCGCCACTGCCTCATCAAAAGCCACAACAACTGCTTGCGTTTGAACCTCATCTGCTTGGCTATAGGGATGTTCCAGCTTTAATTTAGCTGTTCGATGGTTCTTTTCATCCACTGTCTCCTCTTCGACTGGAGAAACTGTTTCCTTCTTCTTTGAAGGTTCTGTCTGCTCTGTTTTAGGCTCCTCTTTTGATTTTTCTTTGGTCAGGTATTGGTAAATACCGACACCAGCTGAAGTGATTAAGAGAGCTGTTGCAATGATGAATACCATGTTATCTTTAATCCTTTTCTTCATTCTTGTTTCCTTCTATTTTACTAATTTTGGTGACTTATTATCTGGATAAGCAAAGGTCGTAATCTCCGCCTTTTGTTGGGCGGGACTCCAAATCCGATAATCCCATGTGTAGGGCTTTTTGAAATAGTCCCATCCACTGATTGGCGTGTTTTGTTCAACAATCAGGATAGAACCATCTTCAAAGACATGGCAGACGATACCTGTATGCCCATATCCGCCTCCTCCGTTTTGAGTAGAGAAGATAGCGCCCTTCTTAGGGGTCGTTTTGACGCTATTTCCGAATATAGAGGCCCAAGATGACGCCTGGTCTTTCCCGTTCCCTGAGACAGATCCAGAGTGGCCCCAAAGATGATTTCCTAAACTAATAGTTAAGTTTACACACTGGCCATCTAAGCTAGGCCCATACCCTGTCACATACCAGCCTTGAGAAGAAGCATATTCCATCCCCAAACTTTTTGGATCGATGATGTATTGTTTCAGACTAGCTGGAAGATTATCAGGACTATAGCCCCAGGCTGTTGCATCCCCTGGAACAGTTCCTGTCCCATCAGATACTCCACCTGAACTGTCATCATCGCTGCAATCAGTGTCGCTATCGCTGGAGCTATCCTCAGCTGAAGAAGTGTTGGGAGCTTCTGAAGCAGCTGTCGTTGTACTGCCCTTATAGGGTTTAGTTCCGTGAGCAGCAATAGCTTTGTCATCCAGCCACTTGTACTTCGTACCCAGAGTATCATACATAGCAAGCAGTTTAGTCTTATAAGTGCCATCTGTTGCCCAGCCACCGTCCGCAATCGCAGTTAAGGTACTCTTTCCATCTGTATTATTGATAGCGGCTGTGTAGAGGGTCTGGTGAGCCATGAACTCTGCCTTCCCTACAATCCCTGCATCATAGCTGGAAAACCAAGTATAAGCTCCGCCAGTTCCATCTCCGACGTTGGCACCTGGCTTGGTACCGCTTAAGTCAACACTATCTTCCCCATAAGTCGCAAGCGTGACTGGGAAATTACTTTTACTAGAGGTTTTAACTCCGCCCATATTGTGAGCCATCCAAAAGGAGGTACCGTTTGGATTGGAGAAGTTAAAACCATTTTCTATCATCGTCTGAGTGATAGAAGCAGACGGTAGGAAACCACCTGCTTTCCAGGAGTTGATATAGGCTTCTTCATGCTTCTTAACAAAATCATCAATCGAGCCATCCCCTGAAGGGATTTCACCTGAAGAAGTAACCTGGGTATCAGAGCTAGAGCTACAATCTTTTGAGCTACTGCGAGACACGGCACCAAATACTCCAGCCAATATACTTGTCAGCATCATCACCAAGATGATAAAAGCTCCTAGCGTGAGCCCGATTTTCCATACAAAAAGTTTCTTCACAGACTCCCTCTCTTTCTACCAGAGACCCAGGACTGTTTTTAAAAGAACATAGAAAATCAAAAAGATAATAAAGCCAATCGCAACCTTCTTGAGACTATT
>CAJPSM010000086.1 GCA_905373305.1 uncultured Streptococcus sp.
ATCACATGTACTGGTAAGACTGTCGCTGAAAACTTGGCTGACTTTGCAGACCTTACACCAGGTCAAAAAGTTATCATGCCACTGGAAAATCCAAAACGTGCAGATGGTCCTCTTATCATCTTGAACGGGAACCTTGCTCCTGATGGGGCAGTTGCCAAGGTATCAGGTGTTAAAGTGCGTCGCCACGTTGGACCAGCTAAGGTCTTTGACTCAGAAGAAGATGCTATCCAGGCTGTTTTGACAGATGAAATCGTTGATGGCGATGTTGTCGTTGTTCGTTTCGTGGGACCTAAGGGAGGTCCTGGTATGCCTGAGATGCTATCACTTTCATCCATGATCGTTGGTAAAGGTCAAGGAGACAAGGTTGCTCTCTTGACAGATGGCCGCTTCTCTGGTGGTACTTATGGTCTCGTTGTCGGACATATCGCCCCTGAAGCTCAGGATGGTGGACCGATTGCCTACCTCCGTACAGGCGATATCGTTACAGTTGACCAAGATACCAAAGAAATTTCCATGGCCGTATCCGAAGAAGAACTTGAAAAACGTAAGGCAGAAACAACCTTGCCACCACTTTACAGCCGTGGTGTCCTCGGTAAATATGCCCATATCGTATCATCTGCTTCACGCGGAGCCGTGACAGACTTCTGGAATATGGACAAGTCAGGTAAAAAATAAACTCAAAAAGCAAGCCAATCTCGGCTTGCTTCTTTTCATCTTCAAAAGTGATTTGCCTGCTTATACTCAATAAAAATCAAAGAGCAAACTAGAAAGCTAGGCGCAGGTTGCTCAAAGCACAGCTTTGAGGTTGGAGATAAAGCTGACGTGGTTTGAATTTGATTTTTGAAGAGTATTAACGAGGTGGCAGTCCAAGGGCGATACGGCCGTAGCGACTGATTCGTGTGATCTTCCAGGCAGGCGACCAAGTGACTTCAACCTTGACATCTTCGATACCCTCGATTTGTTTCAGACCTGCGACGATTTCGATAGGCAGGCTTTCGGCGCAATCACAGGCAGTATCGGTGAAGGTCATGACAATCTTACAGAGACCCGTTTCATCTAGATTGATTTCATAAATCAGCCCTAGATTGTAAACATCCAATTCCACATCTGTATCAAAAACCTTCTCTAGTTTTTCGATAATTTGGTCTTGTAAGGCCAAGGCGCGGTCATTGATTTTGATATCGTCTCTCATAACAGTCCCTCCACGTGATAAATATCCTCTATTTTCTCATAATTCTGACAATTTAGCAAGTTTTTGATGAATTTTCTGAAAAGACTCTCTTGAGATTCTCTACTCTCACTGTTTTAATCCCTCTATTTATGGTAAAATAAGACTATTAAGTTTAAAGAGGATTCCCTATGAAATTACAAAAACCAAAAGGAACGCAGGATATTTTACCTGCTGAGTCTGCCAAGTGGCAGTACGTTGAAGGATTTGCGCGTGAGATTTTCAAGCGCTATAACTATGCAGAAGTTCGCACGCCTATTTTTGAACATTACGAGGTCATCAGTCGCTCTGTCGGAGATACAACGGATATCGTAACCAAGGAAATGTACGATTTTTATGACAAGGGTGACCGCCATATCACTCTTCGTCCAGAAGGAACTGCGCCCGTTGTCCGTTCCTATGTGGAAAATAAACTCTTTGCTCCTGAAGTGCAAAAGCCAAGTAAGTTCTATTACATGGGACCTATGTTTCGTTATGAGCGCCCGCAAGCAGGTCGTTTGCGCCAGTTCCACCAGATCGGTGTTGAGTGTTTTGGCTCTAGCAATCCAGCTACCGATGTGGAAACCATCGCTATGGCAGCTCATTTCTTGAAAGAAATCGGCATCCAAGGTGTCAAACTACACCTCAACACTCTTGGAAATCCTGAGAGCCGTGCGGCTTACCGTCAAGCCTTGATTGATTATTTGACACCGCTCAAGGAGACCTTGTCTAAGGATAGCCAACGTCGCTTGGAGGAAAATCCTCTTCGTGTCTTGGACTCTAAGGAGAAAGAAGACAAGGTAGCTGTGGAGAATGCGCCGTCTATCTTGGACTTCCTTGATGAAGAAAGTCAAGCTCATTTTGATGCTGTGCGTCAGATGTTGGAAAATCTGGGTGTAGACTATATCATCGATACCAATATGGTTCGTGGTCTGGACTACTACAACCACACGATTTTCGAGTTCATCACAGAAATCGAGGGCAATGACTTGACGATCTGTGCAGGTGGTCGCTACGATGGCTTGGTTGCCTACTTTGGTGGTCCTGAGACTGCTGGATTTGGATTTGGCCTTGGTGTAGAACGTCTGCTCCTCATCCTTGAAAAACAAGGGGTGGCCCTCCCTATCGAGAACGCTCTAGATGTCTATATCGCAGTCTTGGGTGAAGACGCAAATGTCAAAGCCCTAGAACTAGTACAAGCCCTTCGCCAACAAGGATTCAAAGCAGAGCGTGATTACCTCAACCGTAAACTCAAAGCTCAGTTCAAGTCAGCCGATGTCTTTGCGGCTAAGACCCTCATCACCCTAGGAGAGAGTGAAGTCGAAAGCGGACAAGTGACAGTCAAGAACAACCAAACCCGAGAAGAAGTTCAAGTGTCACTTGATGCTATCAATCAAAATTTCTCAGAAATCTTTGAAAAATTAGGCTTTTAATAGTAGAAAAACTGGTCAGGATCTTATTCCTGACCTTTTTCTTTTGCAAAATGACAAAAATCATAAACTTTTTGACAAATATTATTGTCAAAAAGAAAAAGATGTGTTACAATATAAGCAAGTTAAGAGAAAAGGAGAAAAGAACGATTATGTGGGCATTAGGATTTGTACCTCTTGTGATTATGTATTATATCTACCATTCCCAAAAGGTCAAGAAACTAGAGAATAAAATCAAAAGAATTGAGCAAAAAGAGAAAGGAAATATAGAAATGTCAAGAATTTTAAAAGAATTGATTGGGAAAAAACCAACAATCGTTGGACAATTATTTGGAACAGACAACTGGGAAGTTGTGGATGTTGATGAGGAATGGGTCAAGCTACGCCGTGTTGATAAAAAGGGAAAAGAAAAATTCAAACTACAACGCATTGAGGATATCCAAACCGTTGAATTTGACGGAAAGTAGGTGTGTAACATGCAACTAAAAAATCGTCTAAAAGAGCTGCGGGCTCGCGATGGTCTCAATCAAACCGAACTGGCCAAGTTAGCAGGAGTTTCCAGACAGACCATTAGTCTACTAGAACGAGACGAATACACCCCGTCCATTGTGATCGCCCTAAAGATTTCGCAGATATTCAATGAACCAGTCGAGTCGGTATTTCGGATAGAGGAGGATGAGTGATGAACAAGTATAAAGTGATTTATTATGTAGTTGCCATAGTTCTATTAGTCAGTGTGTTTTTACTGATTGGGATGGACTTAGGTTGGTTTAATCCCTATCAAAGTAATCAATTTATTTGGGTCTACTTTGCCCTCATACCAGTAATTGAATGGATTGAAAAGAAATCAAAAAATCTAGCAAGTGAAAAAGGAGAATGAATATGAAAGAGTTTTTAGCAGGTTTTCAAGTAGATACTGAGAACAAAGAACTTGCAGGTGTCTGTGCAGGTTTAGGAAATTATTTTAATATCAAGACAAACGTCATCCGTTTAGTAGCAATTTTGTTGTTTCTTTCGTCAACAGAGTTTGGGATTTTAACAGTCATCCTATATGCTTATCTAGCAGGCTGGCTTGGGAGAGATCCTTTAGGAGAAGGGGCGAAAAAAGCAAGAAACCAAGCTATTCTCTTGTTTGCTGTTTGTTTGATTTTAGTATCACTTGGAACAGAGGGTTTGACAGCAATTTATGAATCAGGAAAAGCATTTGGTCAGTGGTTAGTTGGATTGGTTTAGTTTAGAAAGAGTATGAATATGAAAAAGAAACGTGGATTGTTATTTTTAATGGCTGTTATCTTGGGAGGCTTCTTGGGCATGTTTGCAGGGATGTTTAAGGCCTATACCGAAAACTATGGAAGCATTTTAGATGTCAAAACCGTGATTCCATGGATATCATCTATTTGTTTACTGTTAGGTTTCATTAGTATGTTTTTGACTTTCGATTTCTTAAAGAAAAGCAGAAAATTTCACTCCTTGTATAAAGAGGAAATGGATGATGATCTGAATGAAACCTATTATGTACAAATGTATCGTAATCTCGAGTTTGGAACTATTGCTTTTAATAGTGCAGGCGTAGCGATTTTTTTGGCTCTTTTCATCTCAGGTAGTGAAGTAATTGTACTAGATATCAGCTATATAACCTTATCTCTTTCTTTTTTGGCATTAGTGATGATTTTCAGTGCTCAAAAATATCTCTATAAGACCATTGCGATCGTTCGTCAGTTTGATTTGGAATTCTTCTCTACACCAAAGGATGTCTTGGACTACGTAAACTCCTATGATGAAGGGGAACGTCAGGCTAATTTGGAACAAAGTTTTCGAATTTTATTCCAATTAAATCAGTATGTCTTACCAGGTCTCTATTTTTTGATTGCTATCTTTTCTTTATTGACAGGAGAGATTCAGTTACTAGCCTTCTTGCTTGTAGGAGCGATCCATATTTATATCAATGTGATGCAATTATCTATGGTAAAACGTTATTTCAAATAGGAGATCTTTATGAAAATACTTAAAAATCTTGGCTGGTTTCTTCTAGCTGTTCTATCCTTTTTCTTTGGTTATGGTCTGGTTCAGAGTATGGCGTTGTCAGCTCTTGGACTAGGGGCTTCGATCTTTGGAGTCTTGCCACTTTATATCGTCCTGTCAGGGGCCTATGTTTATGGAGTTTACAGATGGTATCAGACAGAAAAGGTTAGCATCCGGACGACGGTTTTTAATCGTTATATTTGGTTGCCAACTCTGGTTTTGCTAGTTGCGATTACAGCCCAGTTCTTTTTGCCAGATGATCCGTCGGTCAATCAACAAATCGTATCACAACTGACAGTTGCTCAGCCTGTCTTTGGTTTCTTTATGGTAGTGGTCTTTGCTCCTCTGACGGAAGAACTCATCTTTAGAGGGATGCTAGCGCGCTATCTCTTTCCTAAGCAAAATAACAGCAAACAGACAGCTCTGTTTCTCCTCGTATCGAGTGTGCTCTTTGCCTTGATTCATTTTCCAGGGACTTTGCAACAGTTTTTAGTTTATGCTAGTCTGGGATTGAGTTTGGGTCTGGCTTATGTGAGCCGAAAAGGTCTTCTTTACAGCATTTCTTTCCACGCTTTGAATAATTTAATCGGCTTTTTGATGATACTCATGCTATAATAGAGTCAGGAGGTCACATGAAACGAGTAATTTTATTAGCAGTGATACAGGCGGTCGTTCTCTTCTTTATCATCGGGGCACTTGCCTATGCCTTTAAAGGCGA
>CAJPSM010000087.1 GCA_905373305.1 uncultured Streptococcus sp.
GCCTTGCCTAGTTTAGCACTGGTATAGCCAGTGACGAGAAGGGAAAGGGCCACGATAAAAACAGTAGCAGGAATGCGATAGTCACTTGGAAAGACAGTGATCGAAAGCATAGGAGGAAGACTTCCCAGTACAAAGGCGATAAAGCTAGAGATTGCAGCATGCCAAGGATTGGTAAATTCTTCGTACTCGATACCGTATTTTTCCTCAACTAAGGCTTTGAGGGGATTTTTTAAAAAGGCCTTGTTGGTCAAGAGTTGGGCTGACGTTTCACACTCACCATTTTGTAGGTAAGCTGCGTAGAGGGATTGTTTTGCAGATTCGATGTCCTTATCCAAGAGCAACTGTTCTCTGGCAACAGCGGCTTCTTCCGTGTCTTTCTGAGTGGATACAGAGACATATTCGCCACCTGCCATAGAAAAAGCACCAGCGAGGATAGCCGCCAATCCTGATAAAAAGATAATCCAGATATTGCTCGTCGCACTAGCAACACCGATAACGACTCCAGCGATGGAAATAATTCCATCATTGGCACCGAGAACGCCCGCGCGTAGGATATTGAGTCGTCCTGCAAAGTTTGCATCAATTTCATGTTTCAATTCTGTCATAGTCATCTCCTTTCTCTCCATTATAGAGAAAAGAGTAGGGGAAAACAATCTTTTTAAACTATCTGAAAAAAGTTCTACGATTCTAATTTTTAAGCCCTTTCTAATTTTACCGGAAAATGCTACTTCAAATTCTCAAATATTAAATTTTCTGACAATTTGTTGAAAAACTAAGGAAAGGATGTTATGATGGAACGTAAAATAAATTCAGGCTTCCTGAACCAATAGGAGTAAATAATGAAAAAACTAGGTGTTGTCTTTTTATCTTCTGCTTTGCTATTGACAGCATGTGCAGTCCGTTTTGAAAAATCAACCGAGACAAATGATTCCTCTAAGGTGACAGCTTTGTCTGAAGACAAGCAAAAAATGCTTGATAAGGCTACTGCTGACTATAAGACTTTTGTACAAGAGCAAATTGATAAACTTTTGACAGATACGGAAGGCTTTGTCAAACTGTTGAAAGAAGGCAAATTAGAAGAGGCTAAGAAGGTTTATCCACTGATTCGTATGTCTTATGAGCGTTCAGAACCGATTGCCGAAAGTTTTGGTGAGTCAGATGTCAAGATTGACTTCCGTTTAGCAGACTATATGGACGAAAACAAGACAGAGGAAGGTTGGTCAGGTTTCTACCGTATCGAGCGTATCCTTTGGGAAGAAAACACAACTAAGGGAACCGAAAGTTATGGAGATCAGCTTGTCAACGATATCAAAGAGTTGAAGGCTAAGGTAGCCACTGTTGAAGTCGATCACAAGATTATGTTGACAGGGGCAGTCGACTTGCTCAATGAAGTGGCGACAAGCAAGATTACGGGTGAAGAGGAAATCTACTCTCATACAGATTTGTACGACTTCCGCGCTAATATCGAGGGAGCTGAAAAGATATTTCAACTCTTTAAACCTTTACTAGAAAAATCAGATGCTGACCTAGTTAAAGAATTAGAAGCTGATTTCAAATCTGTTAATAGCTTGTTGGACAAACATATGACAGACAAGGAACACTACAAACTCTATACAGATTTGACAAAAGAAGACACCAAAGAATTGGCTGAAGCCGTGACGAAACTTGGTGAACCTCTATCACAAATGGGCAAATTTCTTGATGGAGAATAGGCAGTATGACTAAGAAAGACGAAAAGTTTTTTGAGAAAAAAATGGACCGTCGAGAATTTCTAAAAAAAGCGGGTATTGGAGGTGCTGGTCTAGCACTTGGTCTCTCTGGTGCCTCCGCTTTTTTAGCGCCTAAGCTAGACAAACAGGAAAAAATCTCGTACGGTAATGAAAAAATTGACTTTTATGGGAAACACCAAGCGGGTATCACGACCCCTATGCAGAAGAATATCTATTTTGTTGTCCTAGATTTGCATACGACAGATAAAGATAAGATTATCCAGCTTTTTAAGGATTGGACAGATTATAGTAGCAAGTTGGTAGAAGGAGAATTGGTCAAAAAAGATGGTCAGAATGCCCTCTTGCCACCTAGTGACACTGGAGAAACCGTGGGGCTAAATCCTCATCGTTTAACGCTGACTTTTGGTGTGTCTGCTAGTTTCCTGAAAAAGATGAAATTAGAGCAAAAACGTCCTCAACTTTTTAGGGATTTTCCACCCTTTCCAAAGGAGCAACTGCGTGAAAAATATACTGGGGGAGATATTGTTATCCAAGCCTGTGCAGATGACGAGCAAGTTGCTTTTCATGCTATTCGCAACCTCATTCGTAAAGGGAGAAATGCAGTGACCCTCCGTTGGAGTCAATCTGGATTTGCTGCTATTGGGGATCGTATGGAGACACCACGCAACCTTTTTGGTTTCAAAGATGGAACAGCCAATGTGACCAAAGAAAAGGATTTTGATCGTGTTGTCTGGGCTGACAGCAAGGATTGGATGGAAAATGGATCCTATATGGCCGTTCGTCGCATCCAGATGTTTCTCGACACTTGGGATCGAACCAATCTTGAAGAGCAAGAAAATACCTTTGGTCGCTACAAGGAAAGTGGCGCTCCCTTTGGAAAGAAGAATGAGTTTGATGAAGTAGATTTGAGTCTATTACCAGATGATTCGCATGTTCGATTGGCCAAAGAGGTAGAGAAGCCACTCTTACGACGATCTTATTCATACTCGGATGGAATTGATGATAAGACTGGACAATTTGACACAGGTTTACTCTTTATCTCTTTCCAAAAGGATCCAGATCATTTTGTCAAGGTTCAAACCAACCTCGGAGCTACAGACAAGATGAATGAGTATGTAACCCACATCGGTAGCGGTCTTTTTGCCTGCTTTGGTGGAGTAGAGAAAGGAGGCTATATTGGTCAGAAATTATTGGAAGACTAGTATTTGTTTTGTTACTTTGTCTTTTCTCTTGTTAGCTATGTCTCCTGTCGGTGCGAAGGAAAGTCTGAGTTCCTATTTTGTAAAGATTACCGATGCCTCTCAGGCTGTAAAAAATGGAAATCAGGCAGAAGCCAAGGCCCTAGTTAGAGAAATGGCGACGGATTTTGAAAAAGTAGAACATGCTGATTCGGATACTGGAAAGGTTGTCAAGGAGAAACTTGCTCTCTCAGGGGAGATTAGTGAAGAAAATCTGACACAGATCTCCTCTGCCCTTCTAGCTTTTGAAAAAGAACAAAATCCAATAGATCTGAATGCGGAGAAGGAAAAACTTGTTAGTCGCTTAAGACCACGTTTTGAGACTTTGGATAAGGCAATTTCTTCCAAAAACATAGAGCAAGTCCGAGAAGCCTATAAAAAGATGAATTCAACTTGGACACTCAATGAAAGTGTCGTCCGCGACAACAGTACAACTCATTATGGTCAAGTAGAAACTGCTATCTCTTTCTTACGAAGTAGTATTGAAATGGAGCCGACAGATTATGATGCTATTCAGTCTTCTTTTAATGACTTAAAAACTGCCATTGATAATTTCGTAGCTGGCAAAGAAGTGGCGAAAAGTTCCTCCGATCTAAATCTCAAAGATGGCATCGAGCTTCTCAAAAAAGCCTTGGAACAATTTAAAGCTGGTGACCAAGCATCAGGAGCAGCTAGTATGAAGGAATTCATCACTATCTGGCCAACGATTGAGGGTTCTGTTAGTACGACCAATCCTTCCCTCTACACCCGAGTCGAAAGCGAAAGTCCTGTAATCATGGTCAAGGGAAGTGAGAAGGAATATCAAGAAAAATTAGAAAAACTGATTTCGGATTTATCTCAAATTGATACCAATGCAAGCTACAATGCTTTTGATGCTATGCTCATTCTCCTACGAGAAGGAGTAGAGGCCCTCTTAATCGTCATGGCCTTGGTCACAACACTAAAAGCAGCCAAGATGCGCAAAGGACTCAAGTGGGTATATGGTGGAGCACTATCAGGAGTAGCTGCAAGTCTAGTGATTGCATTTATACTACAAATCGCCTTTCCTGCTGTAACATCGGGGGCTAATCGCGAAATTATCGAAGGATCTGTTGGTATTTTCGCAGTCATTATGATGATTTTGATTGGTATCTGGCTTCACAGTAAATCCTCGGTCAAAAAATGGAATGATTTTATGGATAATCAAATGAAAACTGTGACCAAGACAGGTTCATTCATTTCCATGTTTGCTCTTAGTTTTCTAGCTGTTTTCCGTGAAGGGGCAGAGACCATTCTATTTTACGTAGGGATTTTACCGAGAATATCTCGTTTTGAGTTTATCCTAGGTATTTCTCTAGCTTTGTTAGTCTTGCTGATTATTGCATTTCTGATGAACAAGGCGAGTCAATTCTTCCTACCTCATAAGGTCTTCTTCATATTGACGTGGATGATTTATGCTCTTGCCTTCAAGATGCTTGGAGTTAGTGTGCATGCTCTGCAGCTGACAAATATGGCACCCAATCACCTGCTATCAAGTTTTCCAACTATCGACCTCTTGGGCATCTATCCAAGTTGGGAAGGTTTAGGAAGTCAGCTAGTCTTTTTGATAATTGTTTTGGTTGTCACATTGAGACAGGGTGAAAAGTAGATGGATACAAAAGAATTGACAATCGTTGAACATCTGGTAGAATTTAGAAAGAGATTCATTGCTGTTATAGCCTGCTTTTCTATAGTTTTCTGCGGAGCTTTATTGTTTGCTGATCAGCTTTATTACTATCTGACTCAGTCCTTTAATCAAAAGTTGATTGTATTAGGTCCAAATGACATTCTGTGGATTTATTTGCGCTTGGCGAGTCTGATGTCCTTTACCATTACGCTACCTTTTACAGTTTATCAGATTTGGAGTTTTATCAAACCAGGATTGAAAACAGAAGAAGCAAGAGCAATCTTTGTCTATATTCCAGCTAGTTTTATTAGCTTCATACTTGGTCTGGTATTTGGATTCTACTTTGTGACACCAGCCTTACTTCAAGTGCTTTTAGGTCTTGGGGAAGGATTATTTGAAACTCAATTAACGGCGCAGAACTACTTAGCCTTTGTTTTTCAAACAACCCTACCCTTGGGTTTCATCTTTGAATTGCCTGTCATCATCGCTTTTTTGACGTCGATTGGCTTGATTGGACCAGGGCTCTTAGTTACCTATCGCCGTTATGCATACTTTATTTTATTGGTACTAGCTGTTATCTTGACACCTGCTGATTTTATCAGCGATCTAGCTACGACTGTTCCTTTAATCTCGCTCTATGAGCTTAGTATTGCAATTAGTAAGAGTATTATAAAGAAAAGACAGAAAACTATCTATTTGAGAAATAAAATTAGATTTCCCTCTATAT
>CAJPSM010000088.1 GCA_905373305.1 uncultured Streptococcus sp.
CAAAAACGGGGTAAACCAGTGCAAAAATCGCTTGTAATTCGCTATAATGGTTGAACTAGAGAATAGAGAAAATAAGAGCTAGGATAGAAACATGTTCCATCAATTTATCACCAGATCTCAGACTGTTCCTCCTCCCATTCCGCTTTTTTGGTATGGGATTATGATGCTTGTCTTAGTGTTTTGTATTTATGGGGCGCTTGCTTATCACAAGAATCCACGCTTTGTTTACTTGTTTAAAGGGATCCAAATCCTCCAGTTGCTAGCCTTATATAGTTGGTATGTTGGTTTTGGCATTTCCTTTTCTAATAGCCTTCCTTTTTATCATTGCCGTTTAGCTATGTTTGCGGTGGTTTTCTTACCAGATAAATGGCGGAGCAAGCAATATTTTGCTCTTTTAGGAGCTAGTGGAGCGATCTTTGCACTGGTTTACCCCGTTTTTGACCCCTATGACTTCCCCCATATCACCAGCTTTTCGTTTTTGATTGGGCACTATGCTCTTTTGGTGAATTCCTTAGTCTACTTGATGAATCACTATGATAAGAGCCTACTCAAGAAATATATGATTGTAGCCTATACCTTTATCCTCAATCTCTTTCTAGTTGGGGTTAATCAGGTGACGGGCGGAAATTATGGCCTCTTAAGAGATACACCATTTATCTCGAATGCTCCTCTATGGATAAAGTACCTCCTTGTGTCGGTTATTCTTTCTCTTGCCTTGCTTCTCTTTGATATCTTGTTCAAAAAACGGTGGAAAAAGGGAAATCAGGTGAAATCTATGCTCTAGCTTACCTTTTTCATCAGATGAGCAATTGAAAAACTCCCTAAAATTCGCTATAATAGGTAGGTTGAAAGGATTGGAATATTCCGATGTAAAAATTCAAAAATAAATTCTAGCATTCACTATTATCCTAAAAGAAAAGAAAGAGAAGATATGACTATTCAAGAAGAAATTAAGAAACGCCGTACCTTTGCCATCATTTCCCACCCGGACGCGGGGAAAACAACCATCACTGAGCAGCTGCTCTACTTTGGGGGCGAGATTCGTGAGGCTGGTACCGTAAAAGGGAAGAAAACAGGGACTTTTGCCAAGTCTGACTGGATGGATATCGAGAAGCAACGTGGGATTTCGGTTACTTCATCCGTTATGCAGTTTGACTATGACGGAAAACGCGTCAACATCCTCGACACACCAGGGCACGAGGACTTCTCAGAAGATACCTATCGTACCTTGATGGCGGTGGATGCTGCGGTCATGGTCGTGGACTCTGCCAAGGGTATCGAGGCCCAAACCAAGAAATTGTTTGAAGTTGTTAAACACCGTGGAATTCCCGTCTTTACCTTTATGAACAAGCTGGACCGTGATGGCCGTGAACCACTGGACCTCTTGCAGGAGTTGGAAGAAGTCCTAGGCATCGCTAGCTACCCAATGAACTGGCCAATCGGGATGGGGAAAGCCTTTGAAGGGCTCTATGACCTCTATAACCAACGCTTGGAACTCTATAAAGGGGATGAGCGTTTTGCCAGCCTAGAAGATGGCGATAAACTCTTTGCTAGCAACCCATTCTATGAACAAGTAAAAGATGATATTGAGCTCCTGAAGGAAGCAGGAAATGAATTCTCAGAGGAAGCTATTCTTGCAGGTGATTTGACTCCGGTCTTCTTTGGTTCAGCTCTTACTAACTTTGGGGTGCAGACCTTCCTTGAGACCTTCCTTAAGTTTGCTCCAGAACCACATGGACACAAGAAAACAGATGGCGAAATTGTGGATCCTTATGACAAGGATTTCTCAGGATTTGTCTTTAAAATTCAAGCTAATATGGACCCTCGTCACCGTGACCGCATTGCCTTTGTGCGTATCGTATCGGGTGAATTTGAGCGTGGGATGAGTGTTAATCTGCCTCGTACTGGTAAGGGTGCCAAGCTTTCGAATGTCACTCAGTTTATGGCGGAAAGTCGTGAGAATGTGACCAACGCTGTAGCAGGAGATATCATCGGGGTTTACGATACAGGTACTTATCAAGTTGGGGATACCTTGACAGTTGGAAAAAATAAGTTTGAATTTGAACCACTACCAACCTTTACTCCTGAAATTTTCATGAAAGTTTCTGCTAAGAACGTCATGAAGCAAAAATCCTTCCATAAGGGGATTGAGCAATTGGTACAAGAAGGAGCCATTCAGCTTTATAAGAATTACCAAACAGGCGAGTATATGCTAGGCGCTGTTGGTCAACTCCAGTTTGAAGTCTTTAAGCACCGCATGGAAGGCGAGTACAATGCAGAAGTGGTCATGAGCCCAATGGGTAAAAAGACCGTTCGTTGGATCAAGCCTGAGGACTTAGACGAGCGCATGTCATCAAGCCGCAATATCTTGGCTAAAGACCGTTTTGACCAACCAGTCTTCCTCTTTGAGAATGACTTTGCCCTCCGCTGGTTTGCGGATAAGTATCCGGATGTTGAGTTAGAGGAAAAAATGTGATTCAGTAAGTCTACTTGATTGCATAGCAATCTAAGTAGACTACGGGAAGTCCTATTAGACTTACCTAACTGCCTCACTAACTGAGTTTTACAAATGAAATCGATTTGTAAAACTCAGTGTCGTAATCTAACAATCGGTAACCGCTATGGTGGCTTACCTAAACGCTTCACTAGGAAAAAAGTCTGCGAATAATATCGATTCGTGGATTTTTTCATATAGTAAAGGTAATTGAAGTCAAAGGTAAATTAAAAACCTCAGAGAAATCATGTTACATGAATTCTTCTGAGGTTTTTCTAGTTTCCATATTTCTGATAAAAATCGACCTTGACCTGAATGAAGGTTTCGGCTTCGCGTAGTAGCTGTAGGAGGGTGGCACGGGTCTCAAACTCCTCACGTGTTTTAGGGAGACTCCGATTGCGGAAGACTTGCAGATAGCGTTTGATGTCATCAAGTAGCTCGTTGGCAGGATTGGTCTGACTTAGCTGGGTAGCAATCTTAGAAAAGAGCTGGGCCAAGATCAAACTTTCACTTGCGGCTAGGTGACAAGTATTGATCTGCTGGGCCATATTTCGCAGGATACGACTTTGCCGTTGCCTCATCTCAAAGTAGTGGATATGGTAGTCCGTTTGGTGAAAGAGGTGGTCTGAGTGATCCAAATAGACCAGCTTGAGGGCCTCATCAAGGAGCTCGTCTAATTCGTCAACGAGTTGGGCTCGATTGCGCCCGTCTCCCCTCGACAGATAGTATTTAAAGCGAAGCAGGATGTCTTTTAACTTTTCTTCGACCTGAAGGTGATAACTTTGGATGGCTTTCTCGCGAGAGGGCATGTAAAGATTGACCAATAGGGCAAAGCTTGTCCCGATGAGAAAGAGGAGCACTTCATTGAGCAAGAGAGCTGGAGAAGTAGACTCCTGTACCAAGAGATGACCAACCAAGACACTGCTAGGTGTGATGCCGATTTCCCAGCCCATTTTATAGGCTAGAGGAACATAGAGAGCCAGATAGAGGCCTAGGCTCCAGATGTGAAAGCCCGTAAGCTGAAAGGCTAGAACACCGATAGCGAGCGCTAGTAGCATGGAAAAGAGGCGGTTACGAGCCAACTTCAGCGTGCTTCTGCGCGTGTCGGAGAGGCTTAAGAGGGCGATAATTCCAGCTGAAACCGCTGAAGATAAATCTAAAAAATAAGCTAGAAAACAAGCGAGACAGGTTGCTAAGATCAGTTTTGTCGTACGTTGGGTGATAGACATGAGAATTTCCTATAATACTAGAATAAGAGTATAAAAGACAAGACTTGGAAGACTTGTCTTAAAAAATCTATTTTTTACGTGCCGACGCGTACTCGGCTACTGCTGTAAAGAGAACGTCGGTAGAAGAGTTCAGGGCAGTTTCGCAGGAGTCTTGGACGACACCGATGACAAAACCAACTCCGACGACTTGCATAGCAACGTCATTTGAAATTCCAAAGAGACTACAAGCGACGGGGATGAGGAGAAGTGATCCTCCAGCGATCCCAGAGGCTCCGCAGGCAGAAATGGCAGCCACTACACTGAGGACAAAGGCTGTACCAAAGTCGACAGGGATTCCTAGCGTATTGACTGCAGCTAGAGTCAAAATGTTAATGGTTACAGCTGCACCAGCCATGTTAATAGTGGAGCCAAGGGGGATAGAAACAGAGTAGGTATCTGGATTGAGTCCTAGATCTTGGCAGAGTTTCATGTTGACAGGGATATTAGCGGCAGAACTACGAGTAAAGAAAGCTGTAATCCCACTAACACGCAAACATTTCAAAACAAGAGGGTAGGGATTTTTTCTCATAAAGAGAAAGGCAATGAGGGGATTGATGACAAAGGCCACAAAAGCCATAGTTGTAATCAAGAGTCCTAGCAAAATTCCGTAGTTAGCAAGGCTGGTAATTCCTTTATCAGAGATGGTCTTGAAGACCAAGCCCATAATTCCGAAAGGTGCCAAATTGATAATCCACTCCACAATCTTGGAAGTTACTCCTGCCATGGTTTTGAGCAATTCCTTGCTGTTTTTGCTAGCTTCTCTCATAGCAAGTCCAAAGACAACAGCCCATGATAAAATTCCAATATAGTTGGCTTTGACGACGGCGTTGAGGGGATTGTCCACGAGATTGAGCAGGAGGTTGCTGAGGACTTGACCGATACCGTCTGGTGGGGCAATCTCTGTGCTCGCACTGCTGAGAGTAATCTGGACGGGGAAGAGAAAACTAGCCAGTACAGCAACCAAGGCAGCCGCAAAGGTACCGAGTAGATAGAGAAAAATAACGGTCTTCATATTGGTATCTTGCCCTTTTTGATGTTGTGAGAGGGCATTTGCGACGAGGGTAAAGACCAAGACAGGAGCGATGGCTTTCAGACCCCCAACGAATAGGTCACCGAGAATGCCGAATCCCGACAAACTAGGGAAAAGTAGCCCTAGAGAGGCTCCAAGAAGCATGCCGATTAGGATACGTTTGATGAGGCTGGCCTTATTCCAGGCTCGAATGATTTTTTTCATAATAGTCTCCTTCAAAATGTATTGTTTATGATTATAGTATAAATATGCCGTTGAGGCAAGTCTTTTTTTTGAGTTTTGGGGAATATCGGAATATTTATGAGGGATTTGAATGGGATGATTTGTGGTATAATACTAGAAAGGAGTTTTATATGCAAGATTTTTTTCAACGCTATTTTGATAAACTTGATTTAACAACCATGTTAGAGAATCTCTTGACCAAGGTGATTTCTCTTTTGATTTTGTTTTTACTATTTTATATAGCTAAAAAGATGCTTCATGCGACTGTCCGAAAGATTGTCAAGCCCTCACTTAAATT
>CAJPSM010000089.1 GCA_905373305.1 uncultured Streptococcus sp.
GACAGTTAGAAGCTTCTATGTTATACTAGATATATGTTAGATTTGAAAGAATACGGTGTTAACATGTGGCCGGAGGAGAAGATTTCCTCTTTCCGTGAGAAACTCCTCAACTGGTACGATGAAAACAAACGGGATTTACCATGGCGTAGAAGTAAAAATCCTTATCATATCTGGGTTTCTGAAATTATGCTCCAGCAGACTAGAGTAGACACAGTCATTCCCTACTATGAACGATTCTTGGATTGGTTTCCAACTGTTGAAAGTTTGGCAGATGCCCCTGAGGAGCGTTTACTGAAAGCTTGGGAAGGTTTGGGCTATTATTCCCGCGTCCGTAACATGCAGGCTGCGGCCCAGCAGATTATGACTGACTTTGAAGGCAGATTTCCAAACACCTATGAAGAAATTTCTAGCTTGAAAGGGATTGGCCCCTATACTGCAGGAGCCATTTCTAGTATCGCTTTTAATTTAGCTGAGCCAGCAGTTGATGGCAATGTCATGCGTGTTTTGTCTCGCTTGTTTGAGATCAATCATGATATCGGAGTTTCCAGCAATCGAAAGATTTTTCAAGCTATGATGGAAATCTTGATTGATCCAGAGCGTCCTGGAGACTTTAATCAAGCCTTGATGGACTTGGGCTCTGATATAGAGGCTCCAGTTAATCCTCGACCAGAAGAAAGTCCTGTTAAGGAATTTAGTGCAGCGTATCAAAATGGGACCATGGATTGCTATCCGATTAAAGAACCCAAGAAAAAGCCTCTTCCAATCTATCTCAAGGCCTTGGTTGTGCGCAATGATCGAGGTCAATATTTACTAGAGAAAAATGAAAGCGAGAAACTGCTAGCTGGATTTTGGCATTTTCCCTTGATAGAAGTAGAGGAGTTTTCACAGGAAGAGGAACAGCTGAATCTATTTGCTCAGGTTGCTGAAAAAAGCGTTGCTTTTGGTCCAACACCTCAAGAAAGTTTTGAGCAGGATTATGATTTAGAAGTTAATTGGTCCCATCAAGTTTTTGATCAAGTCAAGCATGTCTTTAGTCATCGTAAATGGCATATTCAAATCCTAGCGGGTCAGGTGACAGAATCAAAACAGTTTTCTGACAGAGAAATTCGCTGGGTTTCTTCTCAGGAATTTTCTGATTATCCATTTGCTAAACCTCAACAAAAGATTTGGCAGGCTTATAAAACAGTTCTTGAGGATGAGGGCTGGAATTAGCCATTTGTGCCTTCTTTACATTTTTTTGTTATAATAGATAGATAGAGAAAAGGTGAACATATGAAAAAAATATTAGTTGTAGATGATGAGAAACCAATCTCAGATATTATTAAGTTTAATATGACCAAGGAAGGCTATGAGGTTGTAACGGCCTTTAACGGTAGAGAAGCTATTGAGCTATTTGAGGCAGAGCAACCAGATATTATTATTCTAGACTTGATGCTACCTGAAATTGATGGTTTAGAAGTAGCCAAAGCCATTCGTAAGACGAGTAGTGTGCCTATCATTATGCTCTCAGCTAAGGATAGTGAATTTGACAAGGTTATTGGTTTGGAGTTAGGGGCAGATGATTATGTCACAAAGCCTTTCTCAAACCGTGAATTGCAGGCGCGTGTCAAGGCTTTACTCCGTCGTACAGATCTCGCTTCAGTGGATAGTCAAGAAACTGATGAAAAGAAATCCCAACCCCTACAGATTGGCGATTTGGAAATTCTGCCGGACGCTTACGTAGCCAAAAAATATGGTGAGGAACTGGAATTGACCCACCGCGAGTTTGAGCTCTTGTACCACTTGGCTTCCCATATTGGACAAGTCATTACTCGTGAACACTTGCTTGAGACTGTCTGGGGCTATGATTATTTTGGTGATGTTCGTACAGTGGATGTGACTATCCGACGTTTACGTGAAAAAATTGAAGACACTCCAAGCCGTCCAGAATACATCCTAACACGTCGTGGTGTGGGTTACTATATGAGAAATAATGATTGAAGATATTAGACAAACGATTCTGACCAGTGATTTTATCTTTATTTTGATTTTGCTGGGCTTTATCTTGGTGGTCACCTTGCTATTGCTAGAAAATCGCCGTGATAATATTCGTCTAAAGCAGATTAATCAAAAGGTCAAGGATTTGATTGCAGGGGATTATTCTCGAGTTTTGGATATGCAGGGAAGTTCTGAAATTACCAACATCACCAATAATCTCAATGATTTGTCTGAGGTCATTCGTTTAACGCAGGAGAATTTGGAGCAAGAAACAAAAAGGCTTAACAGTATTCTTTCTTATATGACAGATGGAGTTCTTGCGACCAATCGCCGTGGTCAGATTACTATGATTAACGATATGGCTAAGAAACAGCTGGGTATCATAAAAGAAGAAGCATTGAACAAAAGCATTCTAGAATTGCTTAAGATAGAGGAAGAGTATGAACTGCGTGACCTCATTACACAGATTCCCGAATTGATGATTGATTCCCAAAATGCTAATGGAGAATATCTTAGCCTTCGTGTGCGTTTTGCACTCATTCGTCGTGAGTCTGGATTCATCTCTGGTTTGGTTGCCGTTTTGCACGATACGACTGAACAGGAGAAGGAAGAGCGTGAACGGAGACTCTTCGTGTCCAATGTTAGCCATGAGTTGAGGACTCCTTTGACCAGTGTTAAATCTTATCTTGAAGCCTTAGACGAGGGAGCCTTGTATGATCCTGTTGCTCCTGATTTTATTAAGGTTTCGCTTGATGAAACCAACCGTATGATGCGGATGGTGACAGATCTCTTGCATCTCTCTCGTATTGATAATGCGACCACTCAGTTGGATGTGGAATTGATTAATTTTACAGCCTTCATCACCTTTATCCTCAACCGCTTTGATAAGATGAGAAGTCAGGATGAGGAGAAAAAATATGAGCTGGTTAGAGATTATCCTATCAATTCTGTTTGGATCGAGATCGATACTGATAAGATGACCCAGGTGATTGATAATATTCTCAACAATGCCATCAAGTACTCACCAGATGGTGGGAAAATTACTGTCAGCATGAAAACTACTGATGACCAGATGATTTTATCCATAAAAGACCAAGGTCTAGGTATTCCAAAGCAAGATTTGCCGAAGATTTTTGACCGCTTTTACCGTGTGGATCGTGCAAGAAGCCGGGCTCAAGGTGGTACTGGTCTAGGTCTGGCTATCGCCAAAGAAATCATCAAACAACACAATGGCTTTATATGGGCCAAAAGTGAATACGGTAAGGGATCAACCTTTACCATCGTGCTCCCTTATGATAAGGATGCCGTAAAAGAAGAAATATGGGAGGACGAAATAGAAGACTAGAATGAGTGAAATAGGCTTTAAATACAGTATTTTAGCATCAGGTTCCAGTGGAAATTCCTTTTATCTGGAGACCCCAAAAAAGAAAATCCTAGTGGATGCAGGCTTGTCTGGTAAGAAAATTACCAGTCTCTTGAGCGAAATCAATCGCAAACCTGAAGATTTGGATGCGATTTTAATTACGCATGAGCATTCTGACCATATCCATGGAGTCGGTGTATTGGCTCGAAAGTATGGTATGGACCTTTACGCTAATGAGAAAACTTGGCAGGCTATGGAAAATAGCAAGTACCTCGGCAAGGTTGATTCATCCCAGAAGCACATTTTTGAAATGGGTAAAACCAAAACCTTTGGCGATATCGATATTGAGAGTTTTGGGGTCAGCCATGATGCAGTCGCACCGCAGTTCTATCGCTTTATGAAGGATGATAAGAGTTTTGTCATGCTGACCGATACAGGTTATGTCAGCGACCGTATGGCAGGAATTGTCGAGAATGCTGACGGTTACCTCATTGAGTCCAACCATGATGTGGAGATCTTGCGAGCAGGTTCTTATGCTTGGCGACTCAAACAGCGAATCTTATCTGATCTTGGTCACCTCTCTAACGAAGACGGTGCTGAGGCCATGATTCGTGCAATGGGAAATCGGACCAAGAAAATCTACCTTGGACATTTGTCTAAGGAGAACAATATCAAAGAACTGGCTCATATGACCATGGTCAATCAGCTAGCACAAGCTGATTTGGGAGTAGGAGTAGACTTTAAAGTTTACGATACCTCTCCCGATACAGCAACACCACTGACAGATATATAAAAAGAAGGCGAGTGCCTTCTTTTTTATGAATATTTCTTACAATCCTGCAAATTCTTTGATTTCTTGTGCTGACATTGAAGAGTCACAACGGACATTGATTTGACCATCTGCAACGTGGACAAAGCCTGGTACAGTTGGAATTCCATAACGTGAACGGAATTCTTGCAACTCATTGAGTTGGCTTGGTTCTTCACTGTTGATGAAGTAGATATGTGCTTTAGTTTCAGCTACGACACCTGCCAATGTGCCAGCAAATTTACGGCAGTAAGGGCAAGTTTTACGACCAATAAAGAAGGTTGCAGTTTCTTTTTTATCAAGAGCTTCTTGCGCACGCGCAACTGTAGTGACTTCAAGGTCTTTGATGTTATCTAAAAATTGTTCCATGAGATTACCTCGCTTTCATTGATAAGTCTAGTATGCCATAAAGTTCCTAAAATTGCTTAGATTTGATACGAAAAAAAGATGAGACTAGTTTATCTCATCTTTATAGAGTGTTATTTCACAAACGCATTGATTTCTGCTTCGATGTTAGCAATCTTAGCTTGTGAATCTTCGTTGCTTTCACCCACAACGGCAATGTAGAACTTGATTTTTGGTTCAGTACCTGAAGGGCGAACGGCAATCCATGAACCGTCAGCAAGTGTGTATTTCAAAACATCACTTGGAGGAGTTGTCAAGTTTGTAACAGTACCGTCAGCAGCAGTAGCAGTTTGTGCCTTGAAGTCTTCTACGACAGTGATAGCTGTTGCGTTCCATTCTTTTGGAGCATTGTTACGGAACTTAGCCATGATTTCCTTGATTTGTTCTGCACCATCGACACCAGAAAGAGTAACAGAGATAGTTTTTTCAGCGTAGTAGCCGTATTCTTTGTAGATTTCTTCGATACCGTCAGCAAGAGTCAAGCCGCGTGAACGGTAGTAGGCAGCAAGCTCAGCAACGACAAGAACGGCTTGGATCGCGTCTTTATCACGTACGAATGGTTTAATCAAGTAACCGAAGCTTTCTTCAAATC